>NZ_BDUF01000020.1 GCF_002335525.1 Effusibacillus lacus | reverse complement strand
GGCAGTGATTGTGTTCGCATTCGAGACCCAGCATACAGGAGGCGCTTTTCTTTTTGCAAACTGCGTTTTAATTCATTACAGGAATAGCTCCTTTCTATCACATACATCTCACACAACCTCCTCCACCGGTACTCTTATCTCACCGCTCATCAGTTTAGGTAACAAGGTGTCGCGAAGTGACTTTAGAACCCTTGTGGATTGAAAATTATTAAATAATTCTTCATCTATTAATTTAATAAAATCGTTAAAAATGTCAATTATATCCACGTCACTTGGGACAACAACTTTTACTCTTTCAATTCCTGATTTATTAATTGCATCAAAGATTGATCCATTACTTGCATCGTGAAATTGTTTAGTAATTGTCTTTAGCCAATAATACAGAATATTGTTTTTATGATGCTTAAGTCTTAATGCTGAAACACCTCTGCCTATACAACATTCCTTATATGCAACGTTAATTTGCCCGACAGGTGCTCTAACACTTAATAAAACATCTCCAGGTTTAGCAATCTTATTTGGTTTGCTACAATACATAGACTCCTCTGGATATTTGAACCCAAAATCTTTAACACCTTGATAAAAGACCATACCAACACCCACAGAATTATACGTATCAGAAGATGGCGATTGACCCATATTTATATGACATATATCTCCTAAGGTCCCAACTCTCCACCCCTTTGGTATTAACCCCAGTTCACTTTCCTCAAACTCCCCGTCTTTAAACGGCTCAAAGTCCACAAACCAGGACTTGAAGATTGCCTGCGCCATTTCTTCAAGGATTTTGTTGATTTGGTTGTTAAGCTCGATCATATCGTCAAGGGCAGACAGTGTGGCGGAGATTGCTTTTTGCTCAGGAAGTGGAGGAAGATTTACGTTCAACTCTGCTACTTGACTAAAAGTAATTTGTGGAAACGTTCCAGAGCGTGCTTCTGCGACTTGTTGTAAAGTGTCCAGCACCTCATTTGACGTTAGATACAAATAAAGGAATTTATTATCGATTAAATCCTTACTTCTAATAACCATGAATTTAGTTGATACAACATAGTCTGAAGCATCAAAATTAACCATAGCGTACCTTTTATTTTTAGGCCTGATTTCGCTATAAAGAATATCTCCTCTTTTTATGCTTTTCTTGGCTTGGCCAGGCATATCCGCAACAGGCGAATAATTATTATGCAAAATTGAGCCGTCATAAACATCAGATGTATTTAGAAATATCAACTCTGACTTTTCAAAAGAATGTGTAATTGACACACTTTCGCATACATCACCGAGTTTAACCTCTCTCCACTCACTAAAACTCACACCCTATCACCTCCGATGCTGTCCTTTTTCCCTTTCAGCTTCTTTGCGGTCTTGTCTATACTTTCTAAAAAATGCTTTTCCACCTCGGAAAGCTCATTTTTGGTCCGTTCCCTATACTTCTCATACTCTTCTATTGCCTTTTGAGTGGCTTGTTGGTGGCTGATTTTGCCTGCGTGCGTAAGGATCTCATTGTCGCTCATTTTAAGGAAATCGTCCAATTTTTCTATCCAGTCGACCATGTACATTGGCTTTCTGCGCATTGCCTGAAGCTCGGCAAATTCGATATACGCATTGACGATGCGGTTTAGTACAGCCAGTTCATCCTCTGTAAGATAGTTTTTGGCAATCTGGGATTCTGACCTGGTAGGCTTGGAACCGGTAAAGTTGGTCATTCCCATAAAAGGCTTTGTACTATCAGCTCTCAGATACACTATTTCTGCCGCAGTATGCCCATGGGCCGCCCAGTGCATTTTGTTCTGGACCGTTTGAAAAAACTGCTGTGAAATGGCCGCATCCGGTGAATAGTCAATACTCGTCGCGTAAATATCCAAAATCTTGCGGTAAAATACCTTTTCTGAGGAGCGAATATCCCGGATGCGCTCCAATAATTCCTCAAAATAATTGCCGCCGCCTGCTTTTTTCAGCAGGTCATCATTCATAGTAAAGCCTTTGATGATATATTCCTTAAGTCTTTGGGTTGCCCAGATTCTGAACTGAGTGCCCCTGTGGGATTTAACACGATAGCCAACAGAAATTATGACATCCAAGTTATAAAATTTCGTCTTGTATTTCTTACCGTCAGCAGCAGTTGTCAAGTATTCCTTGACAACTGAAATTTCATCAAGTTCGCCTTCTTTAAATACATTATTGATATGCAGACTAACATTCTGTTTGCTGGTCTGAAACAACTCAGCCATTTGGGCCTGAGTCAGCCAAACCGTCTCGTTTTCCATTCTCACATCGATTTTGGTTTTCCCATCTTCAGTTTGGTAAATTAATATTTCCGAATTATTTTCAAAACTCATACCCGATCGCCCCCAGTCTTTTACGGATTTCCTCCTCCAGAGACTTGCGCTTTGCAAACATTTCGGCAAGTTCACCGGTAAGCCTGGCCATTTTTTCATCAAAAGGCTCCCCGTCATCGACCCGTTCTTCAATGCCCACAAACCTGCCGGGGGTGAGAATATACTCATGGGAGCGCACTTCATCCAAGGTGGCAGATTTGCAGAATCCTTTGATATCCTCGTATTCTTCGCCCTTTTTCCATTTGTGGTATATATCGGCGATATATTTTATCTCTGTCTCATAATCAAGTTCCCTGTGTTTGCGGTCAACCATCGTACCCATCTTGCGGGCATCAATAAAGAGGATTTCGTTACTGCGATCCCGGCCTGCCGATTTCTTATTCTTGGTTAAGAACCACAGACAGGCGGGAATGGTTACATTATAGAAAAGGTTGGGCGGCAGAGTGATGATACAGTCCACCAGCTTGTCTTCGATAATATTCTTCCTTATCTCGGCCTCACTGCTTGTATTGGTAGACATAGCGCCGTTTGCCATGACAAAGCCCGCTACCCCGTTTGGCGAGAGCTTGGAAATAATATGCTGTATCCAGGCATAGTTGGCGTTTCCGGCAGGGGGCATACCATACTTCCAGCGAGCATCATCGGTAAGCCTGTTTGCACCCCAGTCCTTGATATTAAAGGGTGGATTGGCAAGGATATAGTCCGCCTTTAACATCTTGTGGAGATCATTGGAAAAGGTATCCGCATCCCGCTCGCCAAGGTTTCCGTCAATGCCCCGGATGGCAAGGTTCATTTTGCAAAGTCGCCAGGTGGTAGCGGTATATTCCTGTCCAAAGATATGGATGTCGTCCTTTCTTCCGCTGTGTTCTTCAACGAATCTTTGGCTCTGCACAAACATACCGCCGGACCCGCAGCACGGGTCATAAACCCTGCCTTTATAGGGCTCAATCATTTCAACAAGCAGCTTTACGATAGATGGCGGAGTGTAAAATTCGCCTTCTGACGAACCGAACTTCCCAAGGAAGTATTCGTAAACCCTACCGAGCACATCTTTTGCTCTTGCCTCCTTATCACCAACCTTAAAGGAAAATAGGTCGATAAGCTCGCCAAGCTTTGTTTTGTCTATTTCCGGGCGTGCATAGTTTTTCGGCAACACCCCTTTAAGGGAGGCGTTTTCCTTTTCAATAGCGATCATTGCTTCATCGATAATCTGTCCGATAGTAGGCTGCTTGGCATTGGATTTTATGTACTCCCAACGGGCTTCCTTCGGTACGAAAAAAACATTCTCTTCGGTATAAGCATCTATATCTTCCTCAAATCCTTCACCCTCGGCAACCAGCTCGTTATATCTCTCCTCAAAAGCATCGGAGATGTATTTAAGGAAAATAAGTCCCAGTACTACATGCTTGTATTCCGAAGCCTCAATGTTGCCGCGCAGTTTATCTGCCATTTCCCACAGATTATTTTCAAACCCTAAATTGATCGTTGCCATTTTTTATCCTCCTCATCATACGCAATCTATTGCTTTATCCAAAAAATACCTATTAAAATCTTTATAGATCTGTATTCCTTGATTTTCGCTTCTAGCGGTTCCGTAACATTTCAGATATGGACTGCCTTTTTTATGTACAACTGAGATTCTGCGTTCTTTGTTAACAGAGTCGTTTCCCAAACACTCCAAACCATTATCGAAATCCAATACGGCAATTTCGTTTTCTTTCATATCAGGATCAGTGCATACCAGGACAAAGAAATGTTTTCTGTTTGGCTCCGGAAAGTTTTTAATGACCTCCATTTCTTTTTCCGTAAAACGCACATCCCACTTTCTAGTATTCTTTCTATCGCTTGCTTTGCAGGTGGTTGAGTATTTGATATATACTTTATAATCGCCAAGATCTGTGGTGAACTTTACGATTTTACTTTTTTCTCCCGCTTCAAACAAAGCTGGTGTAATACCGTTAGAAATAAGATAGGATAAAAAAGCCCCGCAGAAATAATCAATTTTCTTTACCATTCGCACCGTCCCCTTACACTAATTGATTATAAATTTTCTCCTTCTCTTCCAAATAACGTTTCTCAGCTTTGGTCACAGTCTCTTGATATACCGCAACTTCCCTTGCATACTTTTCCACTAGCTCTTTCTGCTCTTCAATACCTAGCAGCGGTATTTCCATTTCCATAATGTCAGTGTGATTTATATTTACAATGGACGTTCCTCGTTGAAAACTTTTTATAATCGTTATTCCGACAGGACTCTCAAAGAATATCTTAAGGTAATCACTCAGTACTCTGTTATTGGGTCTGATAACGATAACATTGGCCGAGGCGATAACGATATTTTTTTGTTTACGGTATACACCTGTTTTAATTGCCGACCCTCTACTGGACAAGACTATGTCTCCGTCTATCAACTCATATCTTTTAATTTTTCGTTCTTCTTCATCAATACTGTCCATATTGGAATAATCAATGCCGGTATCAGTAATGTTTGAAATATTTAGTACCAGAATTTTTCCAGGCTTAACATCCTTTTTCAGGATTGATTTTCCCCTGAAAACCTCTGCAACTTCATGAAGTTTCACTCTTTCAAGAGTTGATGTCTTATACTTTCTGATATTCTCGTCATCATCTGCGAGTATAAGTTCAATTCGCCAATCCTCATGAGCGGCAAAATCTCCGCTCCTCACTACCTTCACTTTATCGACATAAAGACCATTATCATAACCCAAATATCCCACGCTCACATTTTCCTTTTTTATAGCACCTATCTTAAGCAGATAAGTTTTTATAGCAGCGTATGGCTTAAAAGTGCCTTCAGGAAGGTTGTAAATACCCTCCAATTGATAGTGGGTCATGATATGCTCACGCAGCTTTGCTTCAGAACCACTTGCAAATGTAATCTTAGCAGGGAGCACAGTCACCAGCGTCCCTCTGTCGGATAAATGCCCAAGTAAATTCTGCGTTGCCACAATATCCGGTCTTGAGGACATAAATTTATGGTTAACGCCTTCAATCTTGCCGCCAAAGTCAGGCAGTGAATAAATAAAGTCAAAACGTGCGTCACTAAGCAGCTCCTGGTATATCGACTGATTAAGAATACTGACGTTCTCATATTCTTCAAACCCAAGCTTAAGCAGTATAAACATAAGTACATTGGATGTGGTAAAGGTTATATTGCTTGACTGATGCTTCTCCACCAAGCCTTTAAGACCTGACAGGCTTTTTTCTGCTTCGGCAATAAGTATCGACTGGGCTTTTGCATCATCTATCAGGCTACAGACATATTCCGTCAAATAAGCTGGAGAGAATATCTGTCCGAAACGGTCATTTTGGTATAGCTTAAGTGTAAACTCAATCAGATCAATTTCTTGTGCAACCTTATAAATAGAAGAAAAGAAATCCCTGTCGCCCGGAAAGTATCCCAGGATTGTACTTTCGGTAGAATGCTTCATTAATTCGAAAAGCTGCTCTCCATCCTGTAGAGATTTTTTCCGTGATTTCACGGCTCGCGTTGTAAGTTTGACGCGTAACATTTCGTTTAATAATTGCTCCCGGGAGGTAATACCGCGCATGGCAAATGAATTTATAAAAACATCTATTGATGGGTTCATAATTTTCCTCCTTTCTATCCAAATGTGTAAATTCTTCCATTGATAGTAGTGTATCATAAATATTTTAGTATGTCTATACTAAAATATTATTTTTACATTTTTTGTCTGTTGATGCTACTCTATTTTGTTTCTTTGTCTGACGTTGAATATTTCTTAGAGTGGGCAGTTCACTGCATAGCTCACGGTGAACCGTACCACAGTTCACCAAATAAACAGACTGCCCCCTTGGTATAAAAGTAAGGTTTTTCAGAGTTACCCCATCCCTGATTTCAAAAAATACATGTTGCTGCTCTTGCCCCCGTCCTCACGCCACCGCTGCTCTTTGCAAACATAACCGCTCTTTTCAAGGTCCGCGATGGCTCTTTTTACGGTGCTCCGTGACAGCTTCAGTTCTGCGGCGATGGTACCGATCGCCGGATACCATTTGCCATTCTTGTCCGCCCTGTCACGAAGGTACATGTAGACGGCTACAGCCCTATGGGGAAGCTCTGATGCATAAAGCGATTCAAAATAGCCCATCAGGCACCTCCTAATCTGTGCGCAGCGGCGGCTCCATTTGCCGCTGTGTTTTTGTCTTTGTTTGCAGCCTGGACTTCAATGCTTTCCCCTGAATCTCTTCAGCGGTGCAAGAGATTTGCCGCCTTGAGCTGATGTGGAGTATGGTTCCTGCTCTTCTATATCTTCATATGATATGTGCCGCTTGACGATCTCCTCTTCCAGCTCTTTTTTTGTCAGCATAGGCAACCTTGAACAGCTTTAAACTGGTTTTCATAGGACAGGCGCCGGTCTTTGCGACAATGAAGCTGCCTTTGGGCAGGGTCTTCAATTCATCGGGAGTCATCAGGGGACGCTGGATCATTTGCAAGGATTGGGACGGATCATACTTCCCCCGGGTAACCGAACCTGATAAAACCGTCTTATTGCCAAGGCTTCTGGAGAGTATCTCTGCTGATTCCGAGTTAGGGGCAAAGCCTCCAAAGATGGTGTCCTGGCAGTTGTCGATGATGATGGCGGCTCCTTCCTTGCCGTAGTTCTTTTCAAGCTGTGCAAAGCTCTGTATAATAGCCACGATTTTTCTTGATGGTGCAGGATCGCTGCCTGTTTTTTTATCCTGTGTTTTTGTATCTTTGTTCATAGTTCAGCTCCTTTCCGGCAACAAAAAAAGACGCTGCCTTTTCAGATAGCGCCTCATGCTTATATGCCTTTCATAAAAAAATACCGGTATGCATTTCTACACACCACCCATCTGAGGAGTTTCATCCGGCTCATCTTCCACATATTCGTATTTACCGGTGTTTTCATTGTAGAGACATCCTGCTTCGGCAAGGTCTATATCAAGAATACTTGCCGCCAGCTCAAGCGCCTCGGCAGAGCCGCCCTCTGCTGTAAAGTAACTCAGGGTTTTACCATCTTTAAACTCTGCCTTACCAGTGTTATAGCCAAAGTCCTCATCCGCCCATTTGTAGTCAAAACGGATATCAGGAAACATAGAGGACGGCTTTTTCATTAAATCGCTAACGCTGCTCCATGCGGTTAAGAATTTTATCGAGCTGCCGTCAAAATTTTCTGCGGTATGTTCGTCATAGCCATAGCTGTTCCATTTTGTTCCCCAGTTTTTTATACTCCAGTCGTACCAGCAGTTTTCAGCGCCGTACTTTTCAATTTCCTCCCTGCCCAGATCCCCTCTGTAGATGTGTTCCGGCATCGGTGTAATTTTATTGAAGTCATTGCTGCCGGTTCCAATCTCATCATTTTTGATGGCTTCAAACATTGCGCTGACCTTTTCCTTATCACCAGATGCGGTAAGTATGTTTGTAATATGATTTGGCATGTTACATTCCTCCCATCGTCTGTTCGCAAATGTTTTGTTTGTTTTCCTGTTTCAGCTCCCGCTCCGGCTTGATGAAGAAATGATCACTATTCCAGAAGCTGACAAAGATTTCACCGTCATTCCTAAAAAAGGGCATAAAAAAACGGCAGCATCTTATTTCTAAAATGCCACCGCTAATTTGCTAATAGGAGATTCCTTTTCCTTATTTGGTTTTAGCTGTATATAAAATGAAGCTGCGCTATCAGGCAATCTAATACCCTTGAGAAGCCAACCCAGTTTCTGATTAGCTGCTAGTTGTGTTAAGAGATTATTCAAAATGCGAAAATTTCTTGACACTGCCCAAATAGATTAGGTCTACTTTTATTCGCTTTTTAACACCAGCTACTATAATATGGATTAGGGGAAGTGGCAACTACCCCCAACCTATAACAATTTGCCCCAGAACAATAAAATAGTACAAGTCGGGGCGAACTAATTGCAGACCATGTCAATGCAATGGGCGGCTCCCTTTCACTTCTCACCGCAGAAATCGACGTTTCCAAACTCCAGCAGGAGCAACACGAACCCGTTCCAGACACGAACAAAATCACGCTGACGCTGATAGGAAGGAAATGCTCGGCGGAGGACCTGCACGTCAACCAGCCGCTCGGCACGGGCCTCGGGCTCCTCGACGGTGGAATCGATTCTGCTCGCGATGACGTGCTGAATCCGAACAAGATCCTCATGCGAGCGCCAGTTGGAGATTAGTGAGATTCTTTGCGCGCCGAACTGCTGCTCAAACTGGGCGAAAGCGTCTGGCATAGCGCCCGCCCACACCATGATACGCTGCTTGTCATCCCCCACGGCTGTGAAGATGGCCTCGCTGCCATCGAACGCGGTACGTAGAAGCTCAAACTGGACAAAGGTTGTATCCTGAAACTCGTCGAAAAACACGACTGAATATGTGAGACGCAGGGCTTTGAGGATCGACGGGTTCTCTCGAATCAGTAATTCGACAAGTCGGTTAAGCATCGGAAACGACAGCGGGACATGGTCAAAGTCTTGGTCCCTCTCGAACCGAAGCAGCGGAAATTCTTCATGAAAACCTTTTCGATCTTCATTGCCTGAATTTCTCATCCTTTCCAGTCCACCTTATTTTAAGGCTTAATAATTCGACCTCCCCATTATAGACATAATTATATAATAAATTCTGGAAAACTTGTTGAAAGACTTTTATTTGACTAATTTTTCAGAATATTATTTGCGCTTTCCCTGACAAGCTATACCCCCATATTTGTCAAAGAAAATCCAGTCAGGCAAGTAATGCTTTTCTGGTTTATCTTATAAAAGTAAAAACCCGATCATTTTAAAAATAACCGAGTTTTTATCATCGTTTTTACCCCTCAAAAACTGCTCTTCAAAACTGCCGGAAAGCCTTATCCCATGCGGCTTTCGGCACGTTTTATCAGAACTACGCACTCCACATGACTAAAGTGTGCATTTATAAAAAAAGCCCGCTTTCGCAGGCTTATTTCATCGCTCCGACTGGTTCGACCACTACGATCGGACCTTCTCCACGCTTGAGCATCTTGGGGTAGGCTTTCTCCGGTTTCAGGACCGAGATCATGTAATCCATCGCAATTTGAGGATCCACGGTCTCTCCGCAGGTGTAGCAATCCAATGCCGCAAAACCTTTCTCCGGGTAGGTGTGGATTGAGATGTGGCTCTCCGAAAGCAAAACCAGAACGGTTGCTCCTTGAGGCTCAAATTGTTTGGATTGAACGGATAGAACCGTTGCACCGCACTTCTCAGCAGCCTTTACCATCATTTCTTCCAAAAATTTGGCGTCATTGAGCATGTTAAAGTCAGCACCCCACGTGTCGACAGCAACATGTCTCCCATAAGTTGAATACACCTCTTGGGTCATGAGCTTTCGGCCCCCTTCCTAAACGAAAAATTGGTGTTGCTCGATTTTTCGCATAGGACCTACGTCATTCACCACGGGGGAAAGTTAGTCCGGAGAGGTCCTAACCCTTTAAGTGAATCCTGGTTCCTAATCCGATTTCGTTTGCTTCGATTTATTTTTAACGAAGATTAAAATATCACAGATTGAATATGGTTTCAATACTTTTTGCAAGTTTTTTGTGAAACCTCTCAGAAACCTGGTAGAATCGATCAACAGCAAACCCGCTGACTGTTACCGGCGGCTGCTCTTGTAACCAACCCCATAGGGTCCTTCATACGATATGTTCTTCGTGGTTATTTGGTACCTGTCAAAACACCCAAACAGCAAGGCTCAATGAACCAACAACGCCTTCCACCGCAACTTCATGACAGTCTTCCGGCTTTGACTCCTTCCAGAAATTCTTCCAACCATGCCAGTTCGGTCTCACTGTGCATCAAAGCGTTCTTGATGAGCATTACCACGCCATAAGGATGTCCGCAAGATTTGCAGCGATAAAGTTCACGAAGAAACTCCACATTCTTGCGGGCAATCTGCAGCCGCCATTCCATAGCCGCAGCCACTTCTTCAGTATTCGCCAGGTGACCGTTCATCAAAGCGGGATATAGCGGGTGAAATATCTTGGCCTCACTGCGAAAGGCTTTGTGAAGTAGTTTTCGGAATTCCTCCCGTCCTGTTTCGGTGATGCGGTAGACCCTTTTTTCCGGGCGCTTCTCCTCCTGGATCACTTCCTTTACTGCGATCCAGCCATTCTTCTCCATCTGGTCGAAAGCATAATACAGAGTTCCATAATTGACCTTAATGTAATCGTGTACTTGGCGTGTTTTCAGAATCTGCAGGACCTCATAAGGATGCAGGTCATGTTCAGACAGTAACCCCAAGATCAGAAGCCGCAATTCCATTCCGGGTTCCTCCTAGGCCGTGCCGTCGGGTATGGCTTTGGTCTGAACGGGTTTTCTATGAATTTCCAGTTTCGACTTGCCAAGAAACGCCGAAATCACCAACCCCGCAAGTGCTGCTCCCAGGCTGAAGAGGAATACATTGGAGATTGCTTGTGCCAGGCTGTTTTGCAAAATTGTCAAAACCGGTGCGGGAATCGCCATTCTTGCTGCCGGTTCCAGCAGAACCTGAGGGTCCTTCAGCAACGCCTCATTCACAGGCAAACCTGTGATCTGTTGAGCCAGGGAATGGGTCATGGTCATAGTGACGATGGTGCCCATAATGGCCACCCCGACCGTTCCCCCAATGGAGCGGAAGAAAGTGACACTTGATGTGGCAACCCCCCGTTGTGTCGGTTCCACCACTCCCTGCACCGCTGTGGTGGTAACCGGCATCAAGGGTCCGGTCCCCAAACCGAAGATGATCATATACAGGATCACTTCAAATGACGATGAAGTCATGTTGAGACGGGTCAACAGGAAAGCGCCCAGCGACATGACGGCCATGGCTGTCAAAGTGATGGTCCGATAGGTATACTTCCGCATGACCAATCCGCCAACCGTGGAGCCCACCACCAGCGACAGCATCATCGGGGTCAGGATGTTACCCGCATTCGCTGCACTTCCGCCGAGAACACCCTGCACAAACAGAGGAATATAGGTGGCTCCCCCCATCATCGCGGCCCCCTGCAGAAAAGTAACAGCACTGACAACTGCAATCACCCGTTTCCTGAACAGGGAAAGAGGCAGCATGGGTTCTTTGGCTCTTCGTTCCACCTGCAGGAAAAACCCTAGAAACAGCAGTGAGATCGCAAATAGCCCCAACACTTGCCATGAAGACCATTCGTATTCCTTGCCTCCCAACACAAGCGCCAGAAGCAAGGTAATTACCGACACCGCCATCGTGCCGGCTCCCAGGTAATCCACCTTCGGCGAATGGCCGGCCGCTTTGGTTTCCACCAGTGAGAACATAAGAATACCAAAGGAAACAATACCCAGTGGCAAATTAATGTAGAAAATCCATTCCCAGGAGAAGAATTCGGTAATGTAGGCACCAAGCGATGGTCCAAACACTGACGAAATTCCGAACACGGTACCGAAAATCCCTTGCATGCGGCCTCTTTTTTCCGGCGGGAAAATCTCAAAGATAATTGTGAAAGCGGTCGGCATGATGGATCCTGCGCCCAGCCCCTGAAGGCCCCGGTAAATCACCAGCTCAAACATGGAATCGGCTGTACCGCAAAGGGCTGACCCTGCCATAAAGACTCCCAGCCCCAACAGGAAAAAGAGTTTACGCCCATACATGTCAGATAACTTCCCGACAATAGGCATGATGGTGGTCATCGTCAACATATAGGAAGTGAAAACCCATGAATAAATCTCCATTCCCTTCAATTCCGCAACAATTGTCGGCATCGCGGTCGCCACAATCGTTTGGTCAAGCGATGCAAGAAGGAGTGCCAGCATCATGGCGGCTACTGTCCATTTCACATTTGTTTGCTTCATAGATCCTCCTTGGACAATATATTCAAATTGTAGTACACAAATTATAGTACTCAAATTGAAGCTGAAATGCAATCCATATTCAGCATAACTTTTGTTTGATTTTGCAGATAATTTCTGCTAGACTCAAGGCATACCTTGGAAAAAGGTAAGTTTGTCAGCTTTCCAAAGCTCTAGGAGGTATTCTTTAATGCAAGGGATTGTTAAGTGGTTCAGTGCGGAAAAAGGCTACGGATTTATCCAGCGCGAAGACGGCGGCGACGTGTTCGTCCACTTCTCCGCTATCCAGACAGATGGTTTCAAAACCTTGGAAGAAGGCCAAAAAGTTGAATTTGACATTGTAGAAGGTGCACGTGGACCACAGGCTGCCAACGTTGTAAGAATCTAACCCTGGTGATATTCCCCGGATGAAGCTGCTGCTTTGACCGGGGTTTTTATTTTCCTGCAGACTCACCGGGCCAAACAAAAAGCCGCGCGGCTTCCGCCACACGGTTTTTTGTCGGAATCAAATGTTTGTCCGGTTTATTCCATTTCCTTTTCCTCAAGTGATCTCAACGGTACTTCAAACATCTTCACTGCCAACTTGTTGTCCTCTCTGGCTCCTATGGCAAACAGGTAAAGGGTGCCATTGGATCCGATGGCATGCTCAATATTCTTTACATTATATCCCTTGTGCAAATCCAAGTGAATCCCGTAAGTCTTTCCTTTTGCTGTCTTATCGCCTTTTGCTGCGATCACTTTCAGATTGATCGCCTGGTCAAGGCGGGGTTCAATTTCAAACAAGTGAGTCCCGTAAGCAAAATCCGCCTTTTCATAGAACTTTTTCTTCGATTTTCCACTGAGCAGGTACTCGTGATTCTTGATGTCAAATATATAACCTTCCTGCGTATAGATGAATCCGTCCTGCGAATGAACGGGAGTCTCTTTCCCCGGCAGCTTGAATTCGTCCAGTACAACCCGTGCCCTTTCCATTTCAGACTTGTCCACTTCCGAATAATGGAAACTGTCCACGTTTAGTTTGATCACCGAATTGCCCTTGTATCCTATGTAAAGAATCTTGTTGTTGAGAATCGCTTTTTTCAAGTCGTATCCCTGGAAAGATTCCTGTTTGACAGTTCCGTCTTTGTTTACAATCAGCAGCTTAACCGTGCCATCACTTTCCTCATATACGAAAACCGGCCTGTCATCGTCTGTCACAAACGCGAATCGATTGGCATCAGGATCGAAAACACCTTTTATCTCAGCCAGGACTTTGCCCTCAAGAGGATCTCCTTGCGTGTGCTTCAAAACATCCTCAAATGTTTTTTGCTGCTGCTGTTTTTTTTCCGGCTGAGCCTGCTTCAGAAAATTAGGGGTCCATGCCGCGTTCGATTGACAACCGACAGTGACTGCCGCCAACGCAATCATTATTACAAACTTTCCAAGGTTCACACGATCACCTCAAAGTCTACTCTCTATTTACTCTAGCATAAGAAGTGAAAGGGAACCACAAAAATAGCTTTTTTTCAACACAGGAAAAGTTTAGGGATCCCACTAGAAACCATGCGTGGCTGTTATTTGCCTGGACCGGCGTCTGCGGAAAAAGGGACCGGAGACGGCAAACAGGGCCAACATGCCCCCCATGACGGCAAACATCGAGCCGGGCCAAGCGGAATCAAGCAAGACACCGTTCAGGTTGGGTGCCAAAATGCTGGCCAAGCTGAAGTTCATGCTCGCAATGATTCCGGCTGTGGGAACCATGCCCTGTGGCAAGATGTCTGCCACAAACGCCAGACCCAATGAGTAGAAAGAGCCCACCGTCGCCCCGGCAAGAGCCAGAAGCGCCATCATGGCCCACACATTGTCCCCCGCAAAGGGAAACGCCACAAAAGCGGCAGCTCCTGTCACCGCACAAAGCGTCATGACCTTTTGCCGGCCTGTTTTATCACTCCACTTGCCAAGAGGCATTTGCAAAGCCAGACTACCCACGACAAAAGCCGGAAGAATGACTGACACCCATTCCAGAGCAATGCCGTTTCGAACCGCATATACCGGAAAGTTAACATTCAAAGACGCTTCCATGTATCCGAACAGAAAAGACGGGATTAAACTCCTTACAGGAGCGCTGCAAGTACCAACTGCTCGTGAAATATTGTCCGTTAAGGTTCGTTAGATATATATGTTACACTTTCAAATGCTGCTTGACGATGGCTTTCGGATGAATCGTGATCGATTCTTTATATTCCACCAGTTCGATTTTACACTTAGGGCCGATTGTTACCTTGTCTCCCCTTACGGTCTTGGCGTTTGTATGTTCCAATGAAATCGTCGTGCCCTCGATCAGTTCTGCCGTAAGCTGATTGTACCCTCGTTTGAACAAACGAAGTACAGGTTTGACCAACAGATTCCCGAACAGTCCAAAAATGTTGGAATCGGAAAATGAGACTTGAATCTCCTCACCACCCAGTTCCTTCGTAAAACACATCCCCTTGATTTTTATTTTGATACGGTGTCCATTCAGCAAGCCGCCGACTTTCAGCGAACCGTAAGAGTCGAACTCCTCTGTTTCAACGCCTCCTCCAACTACCAGCCTCCCGACAGACCGTATCCGTTCCGCTTTCAGATGTCCGCGGACTAACGAACTTCCGCTGTTTGTAAACTCCATTGCCCGGGACTCTCCTACAACCTTCAGTCGCCCATTGTTTCTTACAATCCCGCCTTCCAGATTCCCGCGAACTGACCCGAACCCGTTAACAATATACCTTCCGGATTTCACGTTTCCGCTCATCGTTGCTGACCCGGAGATCTTAATGGCGTTCGCTTCAATGTCACCGTTGATCTTGCAGGATCCGGAAATATTGACATTGTTGAATCTGCCTCCGTTCGTGGAACCACTTCCCGAAATTGTCAAATCATCAACATACATTGCAGGGTTCATCAGTCTCCCCCTCTCACACTTATTAATCCTTTACTTCAATAGCGAGTGGCTGCTTCCCTTCTCTCGCAGCGTTTCCCGTCGGCTGTAAGCCTTTCCCGAACACTTGCAGGCGTTCATTGCTCATCAAGAACACAAACGCAAGGGTTAACAGGGCGGGTATCATCGCCCAAATAAAGGTATCGGCAATCGAAGTCGACAAGGATCCAGTGATCTTGTCAAGTACCGGCTGAGGAATCCTGGAGCGGGTTTCCGGCGCAAGGATCATGCGCGGATCATGAAGCGCTCCGCCCTGGGGTACCTGCCCCATACCCGCAAACGCTTCAGTCAATCTATTGGCAAAGAGATTCCTTTGGATGATACCGAAAATGGTGATTCCCAACGTCATGCCCAATGCCCGCAGGAAAGAACTTGTGGAGCTGGCTGAACCGCGCTGTCTTTCGTCGAAATGGTGAATGACCGCCATGCCCAGCACCGAGAAAGAAGCTCCTACACCCAATCCGACTATAATCATGTAAATCGTCACCATGTAACGCGTTGTGTCAGTCGACAATGTACTGAGGAGGAAAATTCCGATTACCATAAGTACGGTGAAAATCGCCATGACGTTGCGATAGCTGGTTTTGGCGGACAAGAATCCCCCCAGTTGTGCGGATACCACGGTGCCAAGCATCATCGGCAGCAAGACTAACCCCGAGTTGGTCGCGGTTCCACCCAGGACCCCCTGAACAAAGATCGGAATGTACACTGTCGCGACAATAAAAGTGGCTCCTGAAAACAGCCCGACCAGATTGCTTGCGGCAAACAGACGCTTTTTAAACATCTGATACGAAATAATCGGTTCAACCGCTTTTGTTTCCGCGTAAAGAAATGCAGCAAATAAAAAGCCAAACGCGGCAAACAAGCCGAGAATAATCCCGGAATCCCACTCGTATTTGTTGCCTCCAAGCTCAAGGGCGAACAACAAACTTGCTACGGCAGGGACAAGTGTAACCGTTCCCCACCAATCGATTTTTTGCCTGGCGTGCTGCAGCGATTCCCGATAGAAATACGCAACAAACGCAAATGCCAGCACCCCTAAAGGCAAGTTGATGTAAAACACCCAGCGCCAGTCGATAGAATCGGTGATATACGCCCCCAACAGAGGCCCGAAAATACTTGAAAGCCCAAACACCGCGCCGAACAAACCACCCATTTTGCCTCTCTGTTCCGGGGGAAAAATATCGTACATGATGGTAAACGCAATCGGCATGAGCGCACCTCCGCCAATCCCCTGAATCGCCCGGTAGATACTGAGTTGTTCAATGCTTTGCGCGGTGCCGCACAAAACAGACCCCAACAAAAACATAGACAGGCCAAAAATAAAAAACCGTTTCCGTCCATACATATCGGACAGTTTCCCGAAAATCGGCATGCCTGCCATTTCAGTTACCATGTAGGCGGAGGTAACCCAAACGAACTTGTCGAGTCCCCCAAGATCTGCGACGATCGTACCCATTGCGGTAGCGACAATTGTATTGTCCATAGCGGCGATCAAAATCCCCAACAACAGTCCGGCAACAACAAAACCCAACTTACTTCCGTCAGATCTTTTTGCTTTCATGAACCTTGACCCCCTTTGCCTGATGAAATGTCTCTTTGTATTCGACCAACCCGATTTCACACCCGGGCCCAATGATCACTCTGTTCCCGCGAACCACCTCGGCTTTTGTGTATTCCAGATGGATGTCGTCTCCTTCAATCGTTTCGGAAGAGAGATGATTATATCCGACAAACAATCGGAATCGAGATCGAACATGTATGGTTTCTCCTCCAATTTCCTTGACCTCGCAAGGACCGTACGGACTGATGTCAATCTTCCCGGCGTTCAACAACCCGTCAATTGTAAACCCCCCCTTTGCAACAAAGGATTCCGCATTGCAGTCTCCATTGACCGTTAAAGCGCCCAGAATCTTGATTTCGTCTCCGCTAATGCTGCCATCAACATCTGCGTTCCCGGCAATCCGGAAAAGTTTAGCCTTTACATTTCCATGAAACGTACAGTTCCCGTTGATCTTTAAGTGGGTGCAATCCAAATCCCCGGCAATTTCCGCTTCTCCGTTCACACTCACTTTTTCGTATACTCCTCCGGCTGCTGTTCCGGTGCCATAGATTTTCAAATTCCGATTCCCCCGGGCCAGATTCTCCATTTTGTTTTTCCCCCATTTACGCAAGTTTCAATTTCAATTCTTCTATGCAGTTGGCGAGGTTGAACTGAGCGACCAGCTTGGCGCCGCTCTCGAAATACACTTCACTGGGGCTGGAAACCATACAACAAATCGCAACTCCCAGTTTCCTAACAAAAATCAAATCACAGTTTTTGCCATGAAATTTTGGGTAATGATCTGCCAACGCCTGCACTATGATTTTTGTTTCATCCAGACTGATTTCCCCTGTCTGAAGCATCTTTTCAAGAATATAGACGTATAGGAGTTGTTCAAAATCAAAAACTTCAGTTTCCCCCTGATATTTCTCATACATTGCGAGGACTTCTTTCGAAACAATGTTTCGTTTCAGAAGTTCGTCTTTGGTTAAAGAAGCTTCCGCAGGATTTGGAGAGAACATATCGGCCAGTTCGTTCAAAGACAAACCTTCTTTCATGTTCAGAATCTTGTCGATCCTGTCCAAGATTTTGGCTTTTGGAAAAAAAGTCTCCTGTCCGGTGAAAGTGGACTTTCTTATAAACCAGTCTTCGGGGATCAAGTTCTTCCTTTTCCATCTGTATAACTGGCCGTAAGAAATCCCCGTCAGTTCCAGGAGTTCTTTTTTTGAGATCAGATTCTGGTCCATCCAAACACACCCTTTCTCAAGCAACAGTGTAACATAACAATGTTACGTTGTAAACAAATAATGTCATACAACGGCGGACCACAAAAAACAAATATCCCGTACCACTTATATCGTGATACGGGATAATTTTTGTCCGGCAAGATTAGTGCCAGCCACCCCCAACGGATAACGGCTGCATATCTGTTCTTTTCTTTGACGGTTCCGAAATCAGCATGGTTCCTTCGGTTGCGTATTGTATATGCCAGGACAGAGCCTTTTCCAAAACATGCGGAGTGTGTCCGCCGCGCGACAGAGCTTCCTGATAATATTCATAGAGTTGTGGTCGATACGACGGATGCGTACACTTTTCAATAATTACCGGTGCCCGTTCTCTGGGAGCCAGTCCACGCAGATCGGCCAGACCCTGCTCGGTTACGATTACATCCACATCATGCTCAGTATGGTCAATATGGGTAACAAAAGGAACTATACTTGATATATTTCCGTTTTTTGCGATTGACTTAGTTACGAAAACTGCCAAACGTGAATTCCGTGCAAAATCTCCAGATCCGCCAATTCCGTTCATCATTCGGGTTCCAAGTACATTTGTTGAATTCACATTCCCGTAGATGTCTGCTTCCAGCGCCGTATTAATGGAGATTAGTCCCAGTCTGCGAACAATCTCCGGGTGATTCGATATTTCTTGCGGGCGCAATACAATCTTGTCGCGATATTTTTCAAAACTGTTTAGCACAGAATCCATTTTTCGGGGTGACAAGGTTATGGAACATCCGGAAGCAAACCTGATTTTTCCGGCATCCAATAAATCAAATACCGCGTCCTGTAAAACTTCCGAATACACCTCAAGGTTTGAAAACTCGGAAGTCATGAATCCGTTGAATACCGCATTTGCTACAGAGCCAATACCTGATTGCAACGGTGCAAGATGGGCGGGCAGTCTGCCCATTTTCACTTCATGACGCAAAAAATCAATCAAATGACCAGCCATCAACGCCGTTTCCTCATCCGGCTGCTCAATGGTGGAAGGTGAATCTGGTTGATTGGTTATGACAATCCCTTTTATTTTATCGATATCGACCGCAATCCCGATGCTGCCTATACGCTGTTCTACGGACGTTAAAGGAATCGGCAGACGCTGGCCTTGCAAACCCGGATCATAGATATCATGTATTCCTGCAAGAGAAGATGGCTGAGCGACGTTTAATTCAACAATGACTTGTTTTGCACGTTGCACAAATATACTGGAATTCCCGACAGATGTTGCGGGTATGATTTGTCCGTCTTCTGTAATTGAAACCGCTTCCACTATGGCGAAATCAATAGGATCCAGTATGTTTCCCCGAATGGCTTCGGCAGTATGCGACAAATGTTGATCAACAAACAAGATTTCCCCACTGTTAATTTTTTGCCGCATCAACTTATCTGCCTGAAATGGCAGGCGCTTGTTGACAATTCCTGCTTCCGCCATAATCGCATCTACGTCAGAGCCCAAAGAAGCTCCGGTATAGACATTGATTTTGAAAGGTTTGTTCTCCTTTTTTGCCCGATCGGCCAGAGCTATTGGTACGACTTTGGCATCGCCCGCACGCGTAAATCCGCTTAATGCTATTGTCATGCCATCCCGGATCCAACCGGCAGCCTCTTCGGCGGACACAATCTTCTGATACAAACTTTTATCTCGTAACCGTTCGGATAACATTTACCCCCACCTACCATTCGTTTTGTTTTCTAAACTAGCACAGTTCAAAAAACTCCACATCCGATCCCAAACAAAACAGCAGATTCAGGAATAAAACAGAATTTTTCCATCTGAATCCATAAAAACAGCGATCCCTCTCCCGTTGAATTCAAAGGGAGGAATCGCCTCAAAATGCAATTCTGTTGCCCTAAAACCCAAGCAATTTCCGGAAATGACTCGCATATTTTTGACTGACAGGAATTCGAGTCCGGTTTTGATCCTTCAGCACCAGCACAAAAGTTGAGTGAAAATCGGGATGTATTTCGGCGATCGCATTCACGTTCACAAAGAAAGCGCGATGGCAGCGGACAAAATATTCTTGCGGCAGAATCTTATGCAGTTCAACGAGACTGTATTTGTTAAGATAAACATCTTTCTCTGTATGAAGCAACGTTTTTCCATTATGGGACTCTATAAAGAAGATATTCGGAAAGGAGACGGGTATCCAGCGATCTTCTTTTTTCCCTATCAAAAAATGGTGCCTGGGCAGCTTTTCACTTTCTTTTCCCAAAAAACGCGGAAAGATAACTGTAAAACATCCCTCTGTATTCCCACGGTTGATAAGGGGAATGGACATTCCGTAATAAGGAACGCCAAATACATCACTTTCTACATATTGTGAAACCTTTTGTCTGATTTTTAATGCCTTGTGTGTTACAGTGCCTTCCCTAATGGCGTCACCAGGTTTAATTTTCAAATCAACGCTATGGCTAGGCTGGTAATAGATATACCTTGAATGATCGGCAATCGCAAAAGACACCTCTTCCGGAAACACTTCGCTTATGGCCTTTAAAATCATGGGAACCGAAGCATTCTCCATCTCTCTCACTCCACCAGACAGTCTCTATTGTTATTAAAACAATTTCCGTGAATAAATTCTATCCAATCTTGCATGATATCCTGGTACAGACCCGTTCACCAAAAAAAACAATTATCCCGTACCACTTATATCGTGATACGGGATAATTTTTGTTCGACAAGAAAGGCAATCAATCAACCAAACTTGTAAGTGATGCCGTATCCGCCCTTGGGGTACACCCACTCGATGTTGTAAGTGGGGCAGCCGATACGGCAGGTTCCGCATTCAATGCAGTTCTCGAAAGCGACCGAGGTGAAGTTGCCCTCCCATGCATACACATCCGCAGGACAGAAATGCGTGCACTCCTTGGTGGTGCACTTCATGCACACATCCTGGTCTTTGATGATCAGATGCGACTGGTGATCGACTTTGTACCGGATCGTAAACAGTTTTTCTTCAATTGTAGCGCTCATCCGTTGATCGCCCTCCATCCCTTGTATCCGAGTTTCAAGAGATCCCATGTTCCGCCGGTAGCTTCCTTCAGACGCTTGATCGCGTAGCGCTGCTTCTCAGCTTTGGAGACACCATCCACAAGCAACATCTGGAAAGCGGCATCATTCAGTGCACGCGGCAAGTTTTCAAACAACACCTTCGGATCTACTTCATTCAAGAGCGAATGCAGCCCTTGGTACTTCTTCAGATCTTTATGGATAAACGACTCTTTCACTTTTGCATCATAGAGGCTCAAAGACTGGCGGGAAAAGTCGCCGCTCTTGGTCGCTTCAATGATCGCTTCCGCAGCATAGCGCCCTGAAGTCATAGCCAGGTTGGTACCTTCCCTGTGAACGAAGTTCACCAGCTGGGCAGCATCCCCGCAGATTACCCAACCGTTGCCGGACAGCGGGGGAACTGCTTTCAATCCGCCTTCCGGGATCAGGTGACCCGCGTATTCTTTGGTTTCGCCGCCCTGAATCAGCTTGCGAATGGTCGGGTGCTGCTTCACACCTTCCAGCAGCTCATAGGGCTTGACGTTGTTTTTCTTCAGATCGGACACCATCACACCGATTCCAAGGGAGATCGATTCCTTATTGGTGTAAAGGAAGCCAAGACCCGTCATGCCACGGGAGGTTTCGCCGACAAACTCGATCGTGACCCCTTCGTCGCCTTCCAGGTTGAAACGGTCCAAGATTTTCTCTTTCGGCAGGAAAATCTGTTCTTTCACTGCCAGTGACACTTGATCCGGCAGCCATTCCTTGTGCACGCCAAGTTGTTTTCCCAACAGGGAGTTAACGCCATCTGCAATGACAACAACGTTCGCGTACAGATCGCCTTGCTCACGGTCTGTTTTGACGCCGACAACTTTGTCCCCTTCACGGATCAGGTCTGTCACGACCGTTTCATATACAGGGATGGCTCCTGCCTCTTCCGCTTTCTTCGCAAACCACTCGTCGAATTTTACACGCATGCCCGTCCAGCAGTTATAAGGCTCCTTGAATGCTTCATTCCGGTGACCGAAGGTTACCACCGACTCGGGACCCAGGATCCAGAGTCTTTGTTCCACAATATGACGTTCCAGCGGCGCTTCTTTCCAGAATTCAGGAATGATGTCCTCCAACTGTTTCCGGTAGAGTACTCCCCCGAACACGTTCTTGGCCCCCGGGAATTCCCCGCGCTCCAGCAATACAACGGAAAGCCCCGCTTTGGCCATCGTCAATGCTGCTGCCGCGCCGGCCGGACCGGCTCCCACAACGATTGCGTCAAATTTGTTCGTCATACCCGGACTCCCCCTTCCTCATTGGCTGCAGATGAATTCGAACTGTTGCTGAGAAAAGAGGCGCCCTTTCTGCTGCGTACCTCTTCCGTTATGGCAGGCACAATCTGGAACAAGTCCCCTACTATACCATAATGCGCCACTTTAAAAATCGGTGCATCCGGATCGCGGTTGATGGCAATGATCAAGTCGGAATTCTGCATGCCGACAGTGTGCTGAACGGCGCCGGAGATCCCAATGGCAAAGTACAGCTTCGGGCGAACCGTATACCCGGTCTGGCCCACCTGATGTTCATGCTTGATCCAGCCGGCATCGACCGCAGCGCGGGAAGCACCTACAACGCCACCGAGCGCATCCGCCAACTCCTGAAGCATCTTGAACGGTTCCGGGCCACCAAGACCCCGGCCGCCCGCCACAATGATTTCCGCTTCTTCCAGGTTGATTTTGGATTGATCCTGGATAAAATCCAGAACTTTCGCCGCAATTTCGCTTTCTTGAATTTGAAAATCGATCTGGACGATTTCCCCCTTGCGGGACGGATCCTTTGGCAGCGCTTCAAATACGCCGGCTCGGGCAGTTGCCATTTGCGGCCGATACTGTTTGCAAAGGATGGTGGCCATCATTTTTTCCGAAAAAGCGGGACGGGAAGCCTGCAGTAAACGGCTGGGATGCGGTTCCACATCCAGTTCCGTTGTATCTGCAGTCAAACCGGTTGGTAAGTGGGTTGCAATGGCACCGGCAAGATCGCGGCCGGTAGCTGTTGCACCAAACAGCACAATCTCCGGTTTTACTTCATGAATGACTTTCATGGAAGCACGGGAATATGGATAAGTCCTATAATCTTTCAGTTCCGGCGCATCAACCAGAAACACCCGGTCTGCACCGTAAGTGATCGCCTCTTCTGCCAGTTGACCCACATTATGGCCGATTACCAGTGCCATCACTTCAACTTCCAGCTTGTCGGCCAGCCTTTTGCCTTGGCCCAGCAGCTGCCAGCCTACTTTCTTGGCAATTCCTTCGCGGTGTTCAATATAAACCAGCACTCCGCGGTACGCCGACCAATCCGGCATGTCATCGACAGCTGTTACTTTTTGTTCTTCCGTCATCGGTATGCCCCCCTACCCTTGTGCCTTCTGATCCCAACCAAAACGTGCCGGGAGATCCGTTTGCCAAAGCTTGTCAACCAATGTGCGAGCTTTCACTTTCACATCGTCGCCCTCGATCATTTCGGTGTTAGCCGCCTTCTGTTCGGGAACCCACGATCTGCCCACAATGGTCGGGGATCCTTTCAGACCGATTTTGCTCCGGTCAAGATTGGGGAAGTCCTGGGTAGTCCAAACCACCGGCTTGAACTGTGCCGCTCTCAACATGCCCGGCATGGAAGCACGACGGACTGTGTTCAGTTCTTTGAGAGCCGTCAACAGCACGGGAAGTTTCGTTTCCACCACTTCCACCCCATCTTCCAGATGACGATGGACCGTGATGCGCCTGGTTTCCATGTTAATGCCTACCACTTTCTGGACGTAGGTTAATTGTTCCAGGTCCAGGCGGCATGCAATACCCGGCCCTACTTGACCTGTATCCCCGTCAAGAGTCTGCTTTCCCGTGAAGACAATGTCAACCGGTCCCCATGTTTCTGCTATCTTCTTTATAGATTCGGCAAGGACGTAAGATGTTGCCAACGTGTCCGCACCCGCGAACCCTCTGTCGGTAACAAGAACCGCGTCATCCGCACCGAGTGAAATGCACTGCTTCAACGCCTTCTCCGCAGGAGGCGGACCCATACAAACGACAGTAATCCGGCCGCCGTATTTCTCCCTCAGCACCAGGGCTTCTTCCAAACCATGCAGATCGTAAAAGTTCACGATCGCAGGAACACCAATACGAATCAGGGTGTTGGTCTTGGGGTCGATACGGATTTCCCGGCTGTCCGGAACTTGCTTGACACACACCACAATGTGCAACATCTCTTTCTCCCTCTCCTTCCCTATACAAAGAAATCGTTCACTGCTTCTATCTCTATATTTGTGAAATTATGAACTTTTGTCAACTGATAATTCCACCTATTTTTAATTATAAAAAAATAATTGCTATTATGATTAAATAATTCTATTCTCAATGCCAATATATGCCTTTCTGTCGTTTTTGAAAATCAGGGAGTTCCCTGATTTTCGACGAAATTTTTTGCTTCCTCGCACAACCGGATCAAAAATTCGTCCCGGACCGTCTGCCAGAATGGGCTTGCCGCACCGGACATTTTGTCATTAAGCACCTCCAGTGAGAAAGACAACTGTTGGATTCGGGTATTGAGCAGTTCCCCCAGATCTTCCAGGTTGCAGCTGTAGGTTTCGCATAAGAAGGCGGCTTCGCTGCTGTCCGGCATTGACAGCACGTAGGGCCAGACGGACCGGACTTCCTGATGCATCTGCAGTTCGACCGCGAGATACTTCACGGCGCAAATCAGTTTCTCTTCTTGGGGTGCGGCCAGCAATTCTCTTGCGTACCAAACTTTTTCCAGCTTCTTCTGTTTTAGTGCCTCTGCCACTTCCTGACAGCGGGATGCAAGTGACCCGTTCATCAAGCTCACCCGACTTTCTCTCTCCTATGTAAACAAAAGCGCAGGGAAAATCCCTACGCTTTTATTTATTGCATATTTGTCATACTGCGGGAAGATGCGGTTTTGCTCCAGGCACGTCTTTATCCTTCTTAAAGATTCGCTTTGCCAGTCCCCGCATCCAAGGCACCACCCAGTAGTCTCCGCCGAAACGGCCTGCGTTGAACCCGGCAGCCAGAATGAAGAACCCAAGAAGAGCCATGAATGGATTGGAAGAAACAGTGCCGGCAAACATGAACGCGAAGTTCATCACCATTCCAAAGAATGCGGCGGCGGTGGTCAGGGTTCCGAGCAGCAGGCCGAGTCCCACCAGAAATTCTCCCCATGGAATCAGGAAGTTGAACAGATCCACATTTGGCAGCGCAAAACTTTTAAGAAAGGCTACATAATTAGGATACAATGCCTCGGTAGTGCCGGTTTCCAGAACCGGTTTGTTAACAGCGTTTTGCAAGAACTTGCTGGCGTCAAACGGCTTGTCGCCCGCAAGTTTGTGCCAGCCTGCGCTCATCCATTCCCAGCCAAGATAGATCCTCAGCAAAGCCAATACAACAGAAGCGTATACATTAGTTCTGAGCCAGTTCAACATAAGAACCACTCCTGTAATAGTATTGTAACTCCGGAGTTCGAAAGAGTTTTTGCTCTTTCTAGTTCCTATTATAAATTCAGTATCTGAAAAAACTATGGGCAACGCCACTTGTTCACTTTTTATTCCAGACTTTTAAAACAAAATGTGTCATTTGTCGGGAGCAAGTAGGAGGTGTGTCAGCATTTACTAAAGGAGAAAGCGCAAAGGGGGATTGAAGTGAACAGACAAACCGCCCTGATGATTCGCTGGCTGATTGCGTTTCTGATAATTTTTCTGCTGATCATGCTGTTGGTTTTTTCGTTAATGGCAAGAAAGACGCCCGTTCTGAACTAGTGGAACGGGCCTTTTTCTGCGGGAAACCCGATGATGAAGACGGCGCCTCCATTCTGCCCGTTGTCCGCGCGGATGGCAGCGCCGCTTTTTTCGATGATGGCTTTGGTGATGGCCAACCCCAATCCGGTATCCCCTTTATCCCCACGGAAAAACCGATCAAAAATACGGTCTTTGTCCCCTGATTGAAAACCCGGCCCGTCGTCCTGCAGGATCAGCCGGATCGCTTCCGAATCCGAGACAATTCGAATGGTCACTTTGCTTTGGGCGTGCCGGATTCCGTTTGCCAATAGATTAAGCAGCGCCTGAATCATTTTGTCGGGGTCAAGCAACAGCTTGGGTACGTCCGCATCCGCCTGCACGACGATCTCTATGCCCTTCTGGCGGGCAAGGCTTTCCACCCGGAGAATGCTCTCCTCCACTATCATCTTTAGATCTACCAAAGACGGTTCATAGATGTCTTCCATTGTCTCCAATTTGGACAGATAAATCAGTTCATCCACCAGTTTCTTGAGACGAATGCTTTCTGCCGAGATTACATCCAGCACACGCTCCGCATCCGCACCCGAGAAGATTCCATCCCGGATTCCTTCCGCATATCCCTGAATGGCCATCAGGGGGGTTTTCAGTTCGTGGGATGCATTTTGCAGGAACCTTCGCTGCCCTTCATCATAGCGTTTCAACTCGATCGTCATTTGTTGAAAGGCGTGGGAAAGATCCTCCAGTTCGTCGCCTGTTTTGATCACTTCAGGCGGAGTGAAATCCCGTCTTGCCAGTCTTCCGACCGCGTGTTGCAGCACCTTTACGGGACGGGTCAGCGATCTCATCATTACGAATGCAACCAACAGCATGATGGCCCCTGTAATCAGGAATCCCCTGACAATTACCCAGGCAACCGCTTTTGTCACATTTCTCACCTGATTGAGATCGGTAAAGAGGATCATGGCATGGGTTACCTGTTTTGACTTGTTGGCATGGACCGGGAGAGCCACATAAAGAATGTCCTTGCCCTTGAACTCTACTTGTCCGTCCGTCGGTTTCCCCTCAAGGAACACCGCCTGTACGGGAAACGGGGTACGGTTCCCCTTGTTGATCTCTCCCGTGCTTGAGTGGATCACTTCCTGATCCCCCTTTTGCACAACAATGTAATCACTTTCGATCATGCGCAGGGCCAGTTTGGTCATGACCAGCCTTTTCAACGGCAGGCTGCCGTTATTTTCTTCCGCAAGTTGGATCAGATGTTTCGCCTCTGCGGCAAGACCCCTTTTGGCTTCAGCGATCATGTATTTTTTCATGGAGGCATAAAACAACGCCCCCGACACAGTCAAAGTAATGACAATCAGGAGCAAATATGAAGAGATGAGTTTCTTCCCAATCGAGCGCTTAGCCATGATTATCCTTCCAGTTTGTAGCCGTATCCCCAAACGGTTGTGATGTCCACCGAAGATTCAACAGACTTAAGTTTTTTGCGGATCCGTTTGACCAAATCGTCAATTGCCCTTTCGTCTCCCGGATATTCATATCCCCACACCTGATTCAGCAATTGTTCGCGAGTGTATGCCTTGTTCAGGTTCGTGACAAGGAAGGAGAACAGTTCAAACTCTTTGGTGGTGAAGGGAATGTCGGTGCCGTTCCTGGTAACACGCCGTTCTTCGGACAGGATTTGGAGATCCGCCAGGCGGACACCCTGCCGGCTGTTTTCATTCGGCAAGGTGTCCTGCGCCTGCATCGCATCGATTCGGCGAAACATTGTCTTTACCCGCGCCACCAACTCACGGGGGGAGAAAGGTTTGGACAGATAATCGTCAGACCCCAACTCCAGACCCACAATCTTGTCCACCTCATCGTCCCTGGCCGATACCATAATAATCGGTACCATGCTCTGCGCCCGGATTCGCCGGCAGAATTCATAGCCATC
Organism: Effusibacillus lacus; assembly: GCF_002335525.1. NCBI lineage: Bacteria > Bacillati > Bacillota > Bacilli > Caryophanales > Alicyclobacillaceae > Effusibacillus > Effusibacillus lacus. The sequence continues at coordinate 37,388 of NZ_BDUF01000020.1, read as the reverse complement.
CATGCCGGGCATCATGATATCCAGAATGAACATGTCGGGAGGTTCCTGTGTCCAGGCTTCCAAAGCGGCCGCCGCCCGATGAAAGATGCGCACCTGATACCCTTCCGTCTGCAAATAACGCGCAATAATCTCACATATTTTCTCATCGTCATCCACAACATAGATCTTTCTCGGATGGTCATTCATTTGCGATCTCGCCTTCCTGTCAGACAAATCTCAGGTTCTCGAAAGTTCCCCCAAGGATTTCCGGAGACGGTGCGTTCAGCCACTGGTCAAGCAGTGTGGAATAAAGGGAGGTGTTGAGCCCTGTTCCGATAAATTCGCCAATCAGGTTCATCTGACCTGCAAATTTGGCAACATTGCCCGTTTCGGTTTCTGCTGGTTCTGTGGAAAGTTCCTGTACCACATTATTTGCGGTAAGGGATATATCGGGGGCTGGAACAGCCCCCGGGGAACGGGATTCATGTTGTTTTCAGAGTGCTGTTACCGGTTGGATTGCAGCAATTCCTGCTTGGCCTGGATAATTTGCTTCTCCAGTTCGATTGCCTTGTCCAGCACGGTCATCAACTCCGTTTCCTTTCCTTGCTGCTTGAGTTCTTTGGCTTGCTGGATCAACTCATGTTTCTCCTGTTTCATCTGCTTCAGGGCTTTCAGCTTGTCTTTCAACCCCGGATGATTTTCTTTGAAATCCCCGATTCTGTCTTTGAACTTGGCGCGAACTTCCTTGATCTTCGCCAGATCCTCCCGGATCGGTTCTTTCTTGGCCTCAATCTGCTCATGGATGGATTTGAGCTTTGCTTTCAATGCTTCTACTTTTTCTTTTTCGTGGTTTTGTTTGGCCTGCTGCAATTCCTGCTTAATTTGCTGGACCTGCTGGTGCAGAGCCTTGATTTCCTCCAGCACGGGCTTTACCCTGTCATGGACATCCTGCCCGATTTCAGCCCGTTTGTCTTTGGCCGCTGCCCGATGTTCCTGAAACTTCTCTTTAAACTGCTGGTTCAATTGTTTTTCCTGCTGCACCAGTTCCTTCAGGGTTTGAAATTTGTCTTTGGCAGCATTGCCTTCGGTTGCAGCAAATGCGGAACCTGTGAGCAGGAGAGAAGCGATTCCTAAGCATGCGATGACCGGCTTCAGTTTCATCTTTCACACACTCCTTTAAAATGTTGTTGGGAACTCTTTACAAGTCCAAGTGTAGCCAACAATTACGGAATAATTGTGGAAAAGCTTCGGGAATTTGCGGAAATCTTCTTGACCATATCCCTACTGGCGCAGGTTATTCCACAAAGCCTATAATAATATTGGTAATTCAACTTCAATCTTGAACCTGAAGGTGGCTCCACATGTCTTTATATACCCATCTGCGCTTCAACTCCCACATCGGGCGGCAGAAGCCTGAAAGCATTCGGAACAGGTATACTCAATGCCCCTTTTGTGCCCGCGAACAACTCGATGCAGACGGGATTCTCGCGGAACAGGGGCCGATTTTGCTGGTCAAAAACAAATATCCGACGCTGCAGGATACGTTTCAGACTGTTCTGATTGAAACGGACGAGTGTGAATCGGAACTTTCCCTTTACTCCAAAGAACATTTGTACAAGTTGCTGCGGTTTGGCGTAGAAAAGTGGCTGGAAATGGATGCGACTAACGATTACAAGTCCGTGATCTTCTACAAAAACCACGGTCCCAATTCGGGCGGGTCGATACGCCATCCGCACATGCAAATCGTCGGGCTAAAGCATATCGATTACAGGGAGCATGTAAAAGAGGAACACTTTGAAGGCGTTGTGATTGATCGGCAGGACGGGGTGGAATTTAACCTTTCCACAAAGCCACGAATCGGATTTTTTGAGTTTAACGTGATCTTTGAAAGAAATGGCCCGCTTGAAAGAATGGCGGATTATGTCCAGACGGCAGCCCATTACGTTCTGAACCATTTTCACAAGGATTGCAACAGTTACAACCTGTTCTTTTATCAGGTCGGCAAAATGCTGGCTGTAAAGGCGGTTCCCCGGTTTGTCACAACGCCTTTGTATGTTGGATTTTCGATTCCTCAAGTATCCAACCGGCTCGAAGATGTGGTGAAGCAAGTTCAAGACCTCTACTTCAAATAGGGTTTGTACTATTATAAATCAGTAAAGGAGCCCTGCCTCCAATGAGGCAGGCCTCTTCTTTAAACGGTCTTCTTCCCGTGCTCTGCGGTAACGGTTGTGTAAATTCCGCCGCGGACGTTAAATTTGCCGATCACTTGCATGTAACGCGGTTCCAACGCTTTTACCAGATCATTCAAAATCACGTTGGTGACATCTTCATGGAAGTGCCCCTCATCCCGGAAGCTCCACAGATACAGCTTCAAGGATTTCAATTCCACAATCGAGGGACCGGGTATGTATTTAATCGTAATCGTCGCAAAATCAGGCTGACCGGTTTTCGGACAAAGCGCAGTAAACTCCGGGCTCTCGATTTCCACCAGGTAGTCCCGATCCGGGTGCGGATTCGGAACGATCTCCAATTCCTTTGAAGGACGTGTTGACATGAAATACCCCTCCTGAGCACACCCCATATTGATAAAAATAATGCATAATCCAGAATACCCCAGGAAAGTATGCTGGTCAAGCGATCCGGGATTGTTAATAGAGACGCTGCATGGGGTCTCTTAACCCTTGGGAATAAGGATCTGACATGACTGTAGAATTGGGACTTGGGCGGTTGGTTTGCAACATGCTGGACAGATGATCCACATGCTGTTTCAGTTGGTTTCCAATCTGCTTCATTTGTTCCAGTTGCTGCACAGCCGATTGCTCGTTGGGCATCAATTGGCCGACAGGACCGAAGGTTTGAGGACTCGTCTGTCCCCGCAGACGATCTACGTTAGATTGTTCCGCACGATGCAAAGAACCCATCATTTGCCGCAGCATGCTGACTTCCAACTGCAGCTTTGCCATTTCGCCTCGCAGTTCATTCAATCTTGCGTCCATCGTATGGCTTCCTCCAAAATATAGAATTTGTGTGTTTCAAAATAACTGTCAAGATTCTATTCTAATCATGCATATTTTGGCAGACCGTACTAAAAAATATGTGCGAAAAGGGGGATTACGCCAATGCAAAACACCAACCCGAATCAATTGGACACCGGTATCGAGACTTTGGTCAACGAACTGCAAACCATTCGCCAGGAAATCAACGAATTGAAGTCTATGACGGAGAAATTGGGTCTTCAGGAAAAGAAGAACTACGATCAGCTTGCTGCCATGCAGGGGAAACCGAATGATCTCAACGAAATGGCGGCAGGAGAACAACAGGCGGCCATACTGTTGACTCAAATGAGAGATTTGTGCAACCATATGAACCAGCACATTGCAACCATTGGCAGGCACCTCCAGATCCAGAACGGATACCCAACACAGTCACCCATGCACCCCCCCGCGCAATACCCAATGCCGGACAACATGCTGCCGCAAGGGTTTGCGCAGAATGCCAACCTGAACGAATTCCGTCCGGACCCTCAATTTGTCCGATATCCGTATAATCGTTTCACCACCTAAGAAATACCGGATTGTGCCGTGGAGAAACACGAAGCCGCCCCAGACGGGACGGCTTCGTTATATGATCACACCGGGGGAACCGGTATGTATCATTACGGTATGCACTATAAGTTTTTAACGTTCTGGAAAAAAGCTCTTATAGGCTGACAGCCGCTTGGTAACAATGGTACAATGGGAAACGGATTTTGGAAGGGTACAGGAAAGAGGGTTATCTATGAAGTTCAACATCGACGATATGGGAATCAAGGAAATTCAAAACCTTGCCAAACAGCTTCGGATTCCACCGTCCTACAAAGAAGGCGGAGTCCGGTTTCGCAAAAATAAAGCCCAACTGGTGAGAGACATCAAGCGCGCCATGCGCAAACAAGGTGAGTTGGCACAGTAAGCAAAAGACCCGATCTGCAAATAAGGTATTTTCAGGGACTTATTTCGGGATTTCTGGAGGGGCGGCGGCTGAAGAAACCCCGAATAAGCCCCCAGAATCCTTTATGTTTAAAATAGAGGCTTCCATTTACCACCTGGCCTCTTTTGTGAAAGAAGGTGTGGAGATGACCTCTCGTTCCTCCGGATTAAAGCCGATGTTACCAAAGTTTCGGAGTGCCAGATGATAACCAACATTGCGAATGATATTCCACCACAATCCGGTCTTTGATTTCCACATTCGCTCTATAATCGAAGGAATCGAATAAAATTGACGAGCCGCCCATTCAGTCCCCATTAGTAATTCTTCCGGTGACATTAGGGCTGGCTGGAAGACCACATCTTTTTTCCCATTGTATTTGGACCAGTCTTTTGTCAGAATTCTCCCTTCTGCCTCCAGTCTGCGGAAAAGCGGTGTGTTCGGAAACGGAATCAAAACGCTGATTGTAGCCGAATCAAGACCAATCTCACGGTAAAATTCCACCGTCGAACGGAAAATGGATCTGTCGTCATGATCAAATCCAAAGACGGTCCCTGCCTGAATTGCAATTCCATAGTAGTGGAATCGCTCGATAATCTCCTGATACTTTCCCACTTGATTGTGGGCTTTGTTGGCGGAGTTCAAGCTGTTCTGGGAGATCGTTTCCCATCCCAGGAAAAGTGCCTTACATCCACTCTTGGCGGCGAGCTCCATGAATTCGTCGTCGAAAGCGACTTCCGATGTTGCCTGGCTGGTCCACCATCTTTTGTAAGGGGCTATGGCCTTGAACAGTTCCTTAGCATAGACCTTATTGGCACCAATATTATCATCCCAGAAGATAAGTGCCTTTCCCGGCATATGCTGTAGCTCCTCTACAATATCAGCGATCGGTCGATATCGCATCTTCCTCTGATACATTTGCGGGATTGTACAATATTCACAAGCGAATGGGCAACCACGTGTGGCTATTGTCACTCCTTTCCCATAGGTTCGCCCCTTGATTAAATCCCATCGGGGATGTGGCATGTTTTGTAGGTCAGGTACTTCACAGGATTTATAAATGGATTGCAAGCAACCGTTCTCAAAGTCAGCCAATAGCTTAGGCCAGACCAACTCCCCTTCTCCGACCACCACCGAATCCGCATGATCCTGTACTTCATCGGGCATAAGTGTCGCATGGGGACCGCCGATCACTACTTTAATCCCTCTTTTGCGGTACTCGGCTGCGATCCAATACGCATGTGGAGCAGCAGCTGTATTTGCAGTTATTCCAACCAAATCCACCTTTTTATTAAAATCGACTTTCTGTACAATTTCATCAGTATGTGTGACCTCCCAATGGGGAGGTGTATAGGCAGCCAAAAGTGGCATTGTAAGCTGAGGAAAACGAATGATCCGCCTATATCTAATAAATCTCGAGGCTTCCGATTCAGCGGTGATAAGTTCAACCCTGTATTTCTTCTTCACTTTGTGTCTCCTATTATTTGGATGTATGTTCATTTTATCAGAACTACTTAAGTTATGGGGCAGCCCCTTCTTTATTTATGTTGGAATTCTACGGACCTTTACTTCTTGACCAAAGGGATTGATAACCAGTGGCTCACCATTAGCCACTGTTCCGGCTCCCCCGGTTTCTTCGCCATTCTCCGCAACTCCTTCAGCAGCCGCGAACTCCTGCTCCTGCTCCTCCTCGTCCTCGCTTTCCACTGAAGCGGCAAGCTGGGGCATGGTGATCGAGGAAAACAAAGCAGATCCCCTCCGGTTGAAGAGAATGATCATCCGATTCAGCACCTCCTTTTGCGTGAAACCTTCCTGTTCGCAACGCTTGGCAAATTGAAAAGCAACTTCCGCCCTGATTCTGGTCTGAATCGCCTTCTCCCTGATTTCCGTTTGCAACCCGATTCCCCCCCGGCATAACGATATACCCTGTATTTCAACGCGGCATGGAATCTGTTCCTTCGGGAAATTCGTTGTTTTTATGGAAGTTTTGTCGAACGGATGTTACCGCCTCAGGATCTGCGATCCAATAGTAGAGTCTGTCCCCTGCCAACGGGTCAAACAAAGTCTCCCCCCGGCCAGGGATTTGCATATAATTCACCTGTTTCCCTGTCATCCCTTTAAAGAGCCAGGCAAGGCTCAGCAGATCACTGTCACTGAAGTTTGTGTCCACAATGTCTTGTCTTACTTGTTCGAGCAGACCCGGCAGCTTGGGGAGAGATTCTGGCTGCAGCAGTTTCTGTGCAACCGCCTTGAGAACTTGTGCCTGGTCCGCCTGTCTCCCAAATTCCCCGTTTGGGCGGGAATACCGTTCCCTTACCACTTCCAGGGCCATCTCACCATTCAAGTGCTGCCGTCCAGCCGGGACTGTGGTATTCAGGTCGGGAAGTTCCACTGATTCCGGCAGCTCCACATCAACTCCGCCAATCGTGTCTATAAAATTTTTGAATCCCTGAAAATCGGTTTTGACATAATAGTTGACGGAAATTCCGAGAAAATCGCTGACCGCCTGCAAGGCCGCCTTCGTTCCTTCCCGGTTGCCGCCGCGCATTTCCCCCAGAATATGCGCATGATTAATCTTTGTATAGCCAATGTCCGGTATATGCACACGCAAATCACGTGGGATTGACAAAAGATTGACAGTTTTGTCACGGGGATTTACCCGGGCAACCATTATCACATCGGTACGGGAGAATTCTTCGTTCCTCGAATCAGTCCCAAGTATAAGCACGTTGAAGGCAGCCTTATTTTCCTGATGTTTCGATTCGTCAGGCGGTTCGGAAGGTTGAACCAGAACAGGATGCTTCGCTTGTTCAAAATGGTGGGACGGTTCCAGCTTCCAGAACATCCAGCCCCCTGCGCCCAAAGCGAGCAATACGAAAAACAGCGCTGAAAGGAGCAGCCATCTTCTTAATGAATTTCTTTGTCCTCCACATTTAACCGCCATTCCTACCGCACCTTATAACCGTCTGCAATGCTTCAGTATGTCCATGATCCCTGCCCGCAGGGACACTGTGGGTGTCCATCCGGTCTTATGTTGAATCTTTGAAATGTCATGCCATATCTCGATCGCTTCTTTTGCCGGTTCCCCTTCAAATTGAATCCCGCTTCCCGGGAAACCGAGTTCCGCTGCACACTCGGAGAACATCCGGGCAATGTCTATTACGGAAGTGGCACCTCCGGAAGCTAGATTGTAAGTTTCATTCCAAATACCAGCATCGGCAAAAAGCAACCCTTCAATACAAACAGCAGCGTCATGGATGTGCAGAAAGTCAAACTTGCTGGAGCCGCCGCCATGTACGGGCAGAGCATATCCCGAGATGCATGCCTGAGGATACTTGCTGGTAATAAAATTGTCTTCGTTCATGAACAAACCGGTCCCATACAACCTGGACAATCTCAATACAAGATAATTTACATGGTGCTGTAAAATACTGGAGGTCAGGATTTCACCAATATATTTTGTCAGGGCATAAACACCGGACGGGTTGCATGGCATATCTTCGCGTAAAGGCATTCGATCCTGCTTTCCGTAGACCGACTGGGAGGAGACATAGACAAATCTATTCACGTCGGCTCTTCTTGCCAGTTCCAACAAGCGCCTGGTTCCTTCCACATTGACTTTCGCGGCATATGTTGCATTCATCTCGCAGCTGGCAATGTTTCGCGCAGCAGCACAGTGAATGACAGCAGTGATGTCAGTGAGCGCCAAGTCAAGATCCAACAAATTGCCGATTACAGGCTGCACTTTGTCCGGGTCTGGGATGGTTTGCATTAGCATATCCGCTTTCGTCCGATCACGCGTCAGAAACTTTACTTGTTCGACCCGGTTGTTTTCGGCCAGTTTTTGCACCAATCTACTGCCAAGAAACCCCGCACCTCCCGTTACAAACACTTTCATAGACTTAAGGCCTTTCCTTTCGCTTCGGTTTCTCCGGAAATCCCCAGCTGTTCCACATCTGCTTTGCGCATCATCACTTCCGTCACATAACGGGCACACAACCACCCATCCTCATATTGAAGACTCTTTCTGACGGTTTGTTCGTCTTCTTCCAGCACCAGGCGCTTCACCATTGCCTCACATTCATTAAACCCCATGGCTGCCCGCATGCCTGTGATACCGGTGAATCGGGTGTTGATCTCGAAAAACACAGGCCCGTCCTCCGTCATTCTGCACTGCAAATTGCAGGGTCCGACCAGCCCGATATGTGCCAACACCAACGCCATCTTTACCCCAAGATCCTCCAGGTCATCATCCCGGAAAGGAACGACTTTCATGGGAAACCCGGCCTTCAATTCGTTCTTGCTCATAAAGACCCCTAAAACTTCTGCATTCCTGCCCAACACGATCTGAATGGAAATCTCATCCTGCTGGTTGAGCAATCCGCCTTTGTAAATGTCGTGAAGGGTTACTTCTTCCGGCCGCTTGTTCCAGCTTTGGGGAACAAGGAATTGCTGGGCGATGAACTCTTCCTGTTCCTCCTCAAAAACGCCCAGCTCTTCCAGCTTGGTAATTACGCTTACGCCCGAAGAACCTGAGCCGCCTGTGGGTTTGACGATAATCGGAAACCCGATCCGATCATGCAAAAGCTTGATATCCCTTACGTACACGGTCGGAACAAAAGGAAACCCCCGTTCCCTGAAAAAAGCGGCGCACTCCATTTTGTTGCGGACAACCCGGATGCTTTCGGCGCTTCCAATGACCGACTTGCAGCCAAGTTGTTCGAATGTATCCTTCATGTCTGCCAAATAAGGCAATTCCGTATCGGTTCCGGGAAAGAGAATATCAATTTTTTCCTTATCGATAATTTGCAGCAGCCTTTCGCCATATTCCGGGCTGTCTGCCCGAGGGACCAGATAGCCTTTGTCACAGGCATAAAGCCCGGCATTAAAAGGGGTCATGTCAACCCCGACAATCTGTATGTCCAAACCGGACATCCGCAAGGATTTGATGACGGATTGTCCGACCCCGCTTCCCACACCGGTAATAAGTGCTTGCATTGGCATTTCCTCCGCATTATTAGTAAGGTAAATCCATTTTCCCAAACCCGCTGACCGCTATTTTCATCTTTACCGGCTGTGATTCGGGCAACGGCAAGTAATCTTCCAAATCTCCGTCTGAGACAGCGGGAATTTCTCCGTATATTGGGAGGTATTGGTACGTCGGCACCAAGTTTCGCAGGAATACTTTAATCTCGTTTGCCCGTTTCTCCGCATCCAAACTGGTTGAGATTTTTTCCAAAGAAAGAATGGCGCCGCGAAGTTTCTCCCAATGGATCGGAACTGGTTTTCCGACAAAAATCCGGTTATGTTTGGTGGCGGAAATGCCCTCTTCACTGGTGAGGATTTCTTCAAACAGTTTTTCGCCCGGCCGGATGCCCGTGTATTGAATCTTGATGTCCTGGTCAGGGACAAATCCGGATAAGCGAATGAGATCTCTTGCCAGGTCTGCGATCTTTACCGGATCTCCCATGTCCAGCACAAAGACTTCCCCGCCTCGCGCCAAAGCCCCGGCTTGAATCACCAATTGCACCGCTTCCGGAATCGTCATAAAGTAACGCACCATATCCGGGTGGGTCACGGTGACAGGGCCTCCCGCCTGAATCTGCCGCTTGAAGACCGGAATCACACTCCCCCGGCTTCCCAGGACATTCCCGAAACGAACCGCTGAAAATCTGGTTGAACCGTAACTGTTCAATCCCTGAACGATCATTTCCGCTACCCGTTTGGTGGCCCCCATGGCGCTTGTGGGATTCACCGCTTTATCGGTGGAGATCAGCACAAAATGGGACGCGCCGTATTCCTGGGCAGATTCGGCTACGTTTAACGTTCCAATGATGTTGTTCTTTACCGCTTCAGCCGGATTGCGTTCCATCAACGGAACGTGCTTGTGGGCAGCTGCATGAAAGACCAACGATGGCCGGTAGGTCTCAAACACCTCCCTGATTCGAATCCTGTCCTGAATATCCGCAACAATGGTTTCAATACGTTGTGGATAATTCTTTCCCAACTCAAGTTCGATTTCGTACAGGCTGTTCTCTCCATGCCCAAGCAACAGCAGAAGCTTAGGTTCAAATGTGGAAAGCTGCCGGCACAGTTCCGATCCTATGGACCCGCCGGCACCTGTGACCAAAACCACTTGGTCCTTCAGGTAGCCCGCGGTTTCAGCCAGGTCCAACTGAACGGTTTCCCTGCCAAGCAGGTCTTCGACCCGCACTTCCCGAATTGATTTGGCGGAAACTTTCCCGTTAATCAAATCTGTGACACTGGGTAGTATTTTGATAGATGCTCTGGTGTTTTTCGAGATTTCAATGATCTTTGCAATCTCGGATTTTGGAGCGGAAGGAATGGCAAAATCATAATATCCTGGATGTTAAATTTCTCAACCACTTCAGGGATTTTCTCGCGTCCTCCCAAAACCGGAAGTCCCATAATTTCCAAATCATATTTCATTGAATCGTCATCGACAAAAGCAACCGGCAAAAAATCGGAACTCGGAGATTGTTTCAACTCCTTAACAACAAGTACTCCGGCGTTCCCGGCGCCAACAATCAGCGTATTTCTTTGATGATAACGATGGGTTCCATTCAGATCCCTTAAAATTCTCCATGTAAAACGAGATCCACCGACTCCCAAGATGATCAACGCCCAAGAAATGGGAAAAATAGAGAGAGGAACCGGCAGTTCGGGAACTATCTGGTTGATTGCCGAATGAAGGACAAAAAAGCAAATTTCAGCGACTGTTGCAGCCTTAACCACGGAAATGAGTTCCCTAACGCTGGCAAATTCCCAGACCTGCCGATACATTTTATACGCATTTAGTACGACAAGCGTAATAACCGCATGCAACAGGACTACATATGGCAACGTTTTATAGAACGCATTCGGAACTTGAAAATCAAACCGTAAAATATAAGCAAATAAAACTGCCGCCATGATAATACAGGTGTCCAGCAAGCCAAATACAAACAGCCGCTGCCCGTAATTCACATTATCACCCTCTCTCCAAGGAGAACTTAAGCCTCCTTTTTTATTCCCCATTGCACAATGGCTTTGTTTACCTAAAACACCTATTAATACAATCTACAACGCGGCTTTGTTCTTCTTCCGTCAGATTGGAGCCTGATGGCACACAAATACCTCTTTCGAATAAATCTTCGGAAACGCTGGCAGTTGCTTGATGAGGATAGTACTTACAGTTTTTGAATAATGGTTGCAGGTGCAGAGGTTTCCAAACCGGCCGGGCTTCTATATTTTCCTCGGCCAAAGCCCTGATTATATCATCTCTCGTAACTCCGCATTGGCTTGGATTCACCGTGAAAGCAGTTAACCATCGAGTAGAATCTCCATACGCTGCTTCAGGCATAAATTCGATTCCGTTGATATTTGAAAGTGCTGCATAATACCGATTAAAAACCGCACGACGAGCGGCTATTCGTTCGTTCAACACGAGTAGCTGCCCTCTCCCGATTCCGGCTAATACATTGCTTAAACGATAGTTATATCCCATCGCACTGTGCTGGTAATGTACTGCCGCATCTCGGGCCTGAGCGGATAAAAAGCGTGCTTGTTCCAAGCAGCCAATATCATTGGAAACCAACATGCCTCCGCCGGATATGGTAATTATCTTATTTCCGTTAAAGGAATAGACCCCAAATTTTCCTATCGTGCCGCTGAACTTCCCCTGATACGTCGCTCCCAAAGACTCAGCCGCATCTTCAATAATCGGAACACCGTAACGGTTACATATCTCGATCAAAGGATCCATATCCGCGCTTTGTCCGTACAAATGTACAACAATTACTGCTTTTGGCAATTGACCATCTTTCTCCGCATCGATAAATGCCTTTTCCAACGCGATAGGAGACATATTCCAGGACTGGGGCTCAGAATCGATAAAGACTGGTTCTGCCCCTTGATATAAGATGGGATTTGCACTTGCCACAAAGGTTAGGGACGAACAAAACACTTTATGACCGGGGCCGACACCGAGAATTCGAAGCGCCAAATGAATGGCCGCAGTACCGGAACTTACGGCGACTGCCCCTTCACTCCCCACATAATTGGCCAATTCACGTTCGAATGCGTCCACATTCGGACCAAGGGGTGCAATCCAATTGGTCGCAAACGCATCCGCAACAAACCGGGTCTCCAGTCTGCTCATATGAGGAGCCGAGAGATAAATGGGCGTCATTACATTTTCATCTCCTTACTCTCCCGAACACAATTTGTTTTCTTTACATAGATATCCCCGCTGCCCACAACCACCTTGATCGTTTTAAGTAAAATGATCAGGTCGAGCCATATAGACCAATTCGCTACGTACCAAAGATCAAGTTCTATTTTTTCTGGCCAACTGAGTGAGTTCCGTCCATTTATCTGCGCCCACCCGGTGATGCCAGGTTTCATATCGAGTCGCTTTCGCTTCCGGTTATCATATTTCTCCACTTGGTCCATTAATGTGGGTCTTGGACCAATCAGACTCATTTCTCCTCTAAGTACATTAATCAGTTGAGGCAATTCGTCCAAACTTGATTTTCTGAGGAACCTTCCCAGTTTCGTGATCCGGGGATCCTGTTCAAACGCAGCATACCCTCCATCCATCTTCTCCGCATTGACAAGCATTGTCCGAAACTTGTAAATCAAAAACGGTTTTCCATTCAGGCCTGCCCGTTCTTGTCGAAAAAAGACCGGTCCTCGTGAAGTCAGTTTGATTAACATCCCGATTATCAAAAGGAAACCTGACAGACAAACCAGCAGTATGAAAGCGGCAAAACGATCAATAATTTCCTTAACTAACATGAGTCACCACAACCTACAGAGGATAAGACCAACTTCTGATACACTGTATCCATTTTGGTTAAGATCTTCTCCAGAGCGTATTCATCTTCGATGATCTCTCGCGATCTGTCACCAAAGCTTTGGCGGATTTCGTCCTCCAATAACAACTTCATACAATAATCAGCCAGTTGGGCAGGATTTTTGATCGGAACGAGATAGCCATTCACTCCATGTCTGACAAGATCACGGTTTCCCCGTATATCTGTCAAAACAACCGGGATTTTCATCGCCATCATTTCCATAACCGACCGGGGAAGGCCTTCCCTCAATGACACCAAAACGCCGATATCGGTAATACTTAACAATCGGTCAATATCGCTTCGATACCCCAAAAGCCGAATATGACTATCCAAATTTCTTTTGGCAACCTCATTCCGAACGAGGGGAAAATTGGGACCGCTGCCTATAAGCAATACTACGAAATCCTGATATTTTTCTTTGATTCGTTCGCATGCCTTTACAAGATCGATTTGCCTCTTATTTTCATTAAACTCCGCAATCTGGGTTATAACCTTTTTCTCTGGCGGTAAATTTAATGCCCGTTTGAACAGAACTTTATCCTCGTCGGAAAAGCGGCTCGGACTGTACTTTTCGGTATCTACTCCTACTCCCTTCACAAAGAAAATTTTTTCCTCCGGAACCAATTTCGCCGCCGTAAGCCGATCCTCTTGATTGATTACAATTAATCCATCCGTTTTTAACCCCGCCAATTTTTCTGCTATAAAAAATAGCCTGTTTGAGAGAAAGCCGGCGTTTTCGTTTACATGAAACCCGTGCGCCGTATACAAAACCTTACAGTCGCGAGGCGCTGCAAACCTTGTAAGAAAAGACGCTATTGGGGTGTGTGCGTGAATTGCATCATACTTGTTTTCCACCAATAGCTTTCTGATTTTTCCAAACGCAACAACATTGGAAATATCGTATATCTTGCGGCTAAAAGGGATATGATGGAATTCCGCCTGATTGATTTCCTCTTGCAAATATTGCAAATCAGTAATATTTGTGGCCACTTCAACGCGATACTCCTGTTCCATCAATCGCTTGATATGCGGGATCAAAAAGGCTTTAATCGTATTCTGAATTGTCGTAACAATAAGTACTTTCTTCATCTCACCTCTCCTCGTTCAGCAATCAATAATCGGGAAAATTCGTTATTCTTAACAATTGAATAACCGGAAGCGATAAAAGCAAAAATGAGCCACCAATGACGCTGATAAAGAGCCTCGATTCCCATAGAAACCCCCAGCATCCCTATATGTCCGATGATAAAACTCAGAATCAGAAATTTTTCGCTTTCATGCACTGATTTATAGGCGTAAAATCCCTTAAGCAAAAACCATAGAAAAAAACCGATGAAGACGCTTACTCCCAATATTCCAAACTCAGCCAAAAACCAGATCAGGGTATTATGGATGATCCATCCGTACTCCAAAGCAAAAGTACCAAGTCCGACACCGAATAACGGACTATCCGAAAATCGGTCAAGGGCAGTTTGGATAAAATCCAGACGGTAATCGATTTGATCCTGTCGGGATGCCATAGAGACAATCACCTGCCAAAATTGGTTTCCGGCCAACAGCAGTACCCCTGCGATGGAAGCCCCTCCTAATATGGCGATTTTTAAGGTGATTTTCGGTTTGAAGACTGAGGCACTTACCATCAGGAAAGCCAAACCAATCCAGGCCGATCTGGAAAAAGTCAATAATATTCCGGTTATCAATGAAAGAGCTGAAAGAAGTCCCCATACTCCCTTAACCAAAGGATACTTGCCGACGGAGGTTACAATTTGAAGTGTGAATGCCAATACCAATAACCCGCCATATGCATTTGGATCCATTAACATGCCCGCCAATCGGATACCATAATTGATCCAGGTAAAATCGTAGTAGAACAGCCTCGCAATGAAATAGGTTACTATGGCAATCAGGTTATGAATCACCACCCCCCAAAAAAACACCTTTACCAACCATCTGATATGCTGCCAATCGTTACAAAACGTTGTAATGGTGCCGTAAGTACAGAAAAGCAAAAGCAAACCCAAAAGCTTTTGCACCAGAACGTATTGAGTCAGCTGTCCATGTGTTACCACCGCCACAAACGTACCCATGACAAAAACGGTAAATATGCAATAATGCCAAATGCTCCAGGCGGATTTGATCAGTCTGATACGTCCGATGCCTACGAAAAGAACAATCAGTAAAAAGAGATCCGAAGGAGCCAATCGAAAGCCAAAACCAGTAGGAAACTGCACTGGAAGGAAAAAAACGTAACCAGCCAACAACCAGCCTGCTAGCCCCCTTTTTTTCTCAGGAATCTTTACGTTCAGTTGATTCATGATATTGTGAATCATCACATTTCTCCCTAATCCGATACAGTTTAAAGACTGCCTAATTTCCATGAAATATTATCGCGAAAAGACAGGGGCTTTATTGAGTGATCCGCGAAATCTCCCATTTCTGTATTACCCCGCCTGTTTATTTCGATTTTCTTCTAGCAACCGATCGGCTATTTGTTCCATATTGAGGCTGTTCATACCGTACTCCATTCTTAATTTCCCGTAATGGGCAAGTATTTTTTTTAGAAAGGACAGATTTTTCTCTAAATTCACCCCAAAATTATACGGATGCCACCATAAGTGATAGACAAGACCGTTTTTTGCCGCATAGGTTAAATCCGATTGAATTCTTTTAAGCCTTAGGGATTCAAACATATCTAACCTGCTCCAGTAGGGTCGCAGAAATCGGCTGGCAGGGATATCAAATGGATATGCAGACTTGATCTTTTCGAATGAATGGCAATTATGTCCGGAAATATTTATATATGCATCACAAAAGCGAGCCAGTCTTTTCAACAAAGATGGATCTTCCTGGTTATTTGCCCGATAAATCCAACTGGAAGGATTTCCTCTGTAACATTTGATTCCCAGTTCCTCACAAATGGATAGATACTCCCCGTTAAATTGGTTTCTCGGAAAAACCAGACTCTCCAATCTCACGTTATATGTACTTGCGATTTGTATGGCCGATAACAGGTCGTCCCGGAAGGTTTCCATATTTTGCCCTTTTTCTAAACAGTAGTAATGGGAGAAGGTATGAGTTCCAATTGTTTGGTTTGGATAGGACAAAATTTTTTCAATCAGTGAAGGAGCAAAATGGAACGGATCCTCCTGTTCATTCATTCCAATCTCGTGTAAAGTGTGATAGGGCGAAAGGTATGGATTCACATAACGCGGTTTCTTTAAAGGGATTGCTCTGAATAATTCCTCTTTTGTACGAGCGAACAGAAAACCTACAACAGACCAAGTTGCGTGTATTTGATACTCCTGAAATAAATCCAATAGAGCCGGAACCGCCTGTCGTACTCCCAATAAGTTGTCTTTATACTCATCTATCGTTGTTTTGTCCCTAACCCCCCAATATAGTTCAAAATCCAAAGAGATGACGAACGTACCCGGTTTCGACACTTCCAACGGCCTCCTTCATCCCCTTTTTGAAGAGGTTTGACTGCTGTAAAAGTCAAATGTCTCTTCCAATCCTTCTTTTAAATTGAATTTTGGTTTCCACTCCAGATATTTCAATGCTTTATTATTATTTAAGTAACTATGTCTTATATCTCCGGCTCTTTCGGGAAGGTACACCGGTTCAATATCCGTTCCATTTATTTCATTCATCAATTGCAGGAGTTCGTTGATCGAAGTAGGTTGATTTGTGCCAATGTTGAGGATTTCACCATCTGCTGATGTGAGGGCGGCAATATTTGCGGCTGCAATATCTTCCACATAGATGAAATCTCGGGTTTGATTTCCATCTCCGTAAATGAGGGGACGTTTATTCTTCAACAAACAATCTGCAAATATTGATATAACTCCCCCTTCCCCTTTCGAATCTTGCCGGATCCCATACACATTTGCGTAGCGAAGAATGGTGTATTTTAGACCATATAAGGCTGCATAAGCTTGAACGTAATGTTCCGGAGCATATTTGGAAATCCCATAAAAGGAAGACGGCTGAATCGGGTGATGTTCGTCAATTCCCAAGTACTTCGGGTCTCCATACACCGCTGCTGAAGAGGCGTAAATCATTTTTTTTACCCTATGCCTGCAGCAATTTTCGAGCAGATTAATGGTTCCCATTATATTGATACTTGCATCCAACAGCGGATCTTTTACGGATCTTTGAACCAGGCATTGAGCCGCCAAATGAATCACACAATCAGGCTGTTCCATCAGGAAGATCTCCTGCAGTTTTTTATCAAGGATATCCTGCAAGTAAAAAGTTGCACCTTCACTTACGTTCCCTCTATTTCCCGTCACCAAGTTATCTACAACAACTACCTCATGGTTGTGATCTACAAGTCTGCCAACTAATATGGATCCTATAAAACCTGCCCCACCGGTAACGAGAATTTTCATGTATTCACCCCATCCGGATTCGTGGTGTCTGTCCATTCCTGTCGATGCGCACCCCTTTTCAGAACCTCCGACTTGTGCAAACGTGTTTTTTTTTGGTTGTTGAATCGCAGCAATTACCCCAAGCACCGGAATTCCCAATAATTCTTCAATTTGTTCCTCTGTCTTTACACTTTTATCGAGAACCTCAAGCAAAAATGCAATTCGCAACCAACCACCAACGCAAGAAAAACTGACCAATCCGGTTGTCACAACGAAAACGGCCACCAACGAAACAATCAAGGTCATTCGTTGTCTGATAATCCGCAAGAGATAAGAGATTTCGATTGTTTCCATTAAACTGTTCATTCCGCCTTCATGCCTGATACTGGTGATAAACTGTCAACAAACACCGGAACTGCCCCCTTTTATATCGTCTGCCCCCATAAAACATCAGTCTTCTGCGTAATACCTGTAATGATAGGAATTTCTTCCTTTCTCTTTCTTGTTGTTTAACACCGAGCCGATCACATTGGCGCCCACATGCTTCAGCAGCGCTATCGCTTTTCTGGCATGGTCGATTTGAACTTTGTTGCACCCCAGAACGAGAAGCACCCCGTCAATGTAACTGGCCAATAACTGACCGTCGGTAACCGGAAGAATCGGGGGTGTATCAACCAGGACCATCTCGTATTCCTCGCGCAGGGAAGCAATCAGTCTTTGCATCGGCTGGCTGCCCAAAAAATCAGCCGGATTTGGGGGAATGGATCCTGCCGGTATAACATCCAGCGGCAACTCCGGAATTCGGTGAACCACCTTGACAAATTCGGCTTGCCCTGTCAGCAGATTGGTCAATCCCAGCCTGTTTGAAATGTAAAATGTGTTATGAATGGTCGGTTTGCGTAAATCTCCGTCTACCAGAATCACTTTCTTTCCTGACTGTGCCATTGCAATTGCAAGATTTGTAACCGTCGTCGTTTTGCCTTCACCCGGACCGGCGCTTGTAACCATAAGAGTCTTGATTTGTCTGTCAACGCCTGCAAACTGGATGTTTGTTCGCAGCGTTCGATAAGCCTCTGCAACAGTTGATTTCGGATCATACAGGCAGATTAGTTTGACCTGCAATTGTTTGGATCTCACCCTGTACACCTCCTGCCGCCACAACCGGTTTCCTTTTGTTTCTCCTTACCTTTCTGTCCATCTTCGTAATGACGCCAAGCACCGGCAGCCCCAACAGCTCTTCAACCTGCTTTTCGGTTCTTACTGTTTTGTTGAGTGCTTCAAGCAGTATGGCAAATGCTGAACCCGTTGCCATACCTAGAAAAAATGCCACCGCCATGTTAAAGTATGGCTTGGGGCGAGCCGGAGACAGGATATGGCTCACCTTTGCCTCATCCAGGATGGAAACATTATCCACCTTCATGATGGAATTCAGGTTGGCTGAAAAAGACTGGGCAAATCCGTTTGCAATGGCAACGGCTGTTCGAGGGTCTTGGTCGATAACGGTGATAGTGGTAATCAGGGATTCGTTTGCCGATCTTACCTTTACTTTCTCCAGCAATTGTTCGTTTGAGATTCCCAGGTTCAGCCTGTTGATCACATCATCCGCTATCTTCCGGCTTCTGAGAATTTCCGTGTAGGTTTTGATCAATTTTTGATTGGCCATGAGTTCGGTATATGCCACCTGATTGTTGGTTTGTGGGGTTTGGACAAGGAGGATGGTGGTCGCTTCATACTCCGGTTTCAGTACGTAAAAGCTGAGAAACCCGCTGACTCCGAGAGATCCAATTGCTGCCGAAAGGATCAAAAGCCATCTCTTCCGGAGGATCTTCCAAAGCTCCAAAATACCGATTTCCTGCATATCTTTCAGAGCCCCTTTAGAATGATTAGTACTACATATTACTCAGAAACAAGCCTGATAGAACAAAACAGGTCGAGAAATGTAGAATTCAGAAGAACCAAAAATACTTCTTCCAGTCAGTTGACACCCTGGGGGTCAAAACCGTACACGTCTCTCCCCTGAGAACAGCCGATGCATTCGATTGAAACAGCGACACCCCTTCTTTCGGGACCAGCCTTGATATCACCTGATAGGCTCCTGTCAAACCAGGAGGTCTTCTGTGTGTACTATGCGCATCACTGGCAACCAGCTGAACCAGCCAGTTACGAACCATATACTCTGCCGATTGCCTGATTCGCTTCCCTATTGCACCTGTTAAACTTCCCGCAGTTATTTGAGCAATTGCTCCCAGACGGATGAGTTGTGCGAGTCGGACAGGCTGCTCTCGCAGCAATGCATTTCTTTCCGGATGGGCAATAATGGGGGTAAGCCCGTTGGCCCGCAAATCGTGTATCAGATCTTCAGTGAATGGGGGAATGGTTTGAACGGGAAGCTCCAGCAGAATATATCTGCCCATGTTTTTCAGGGTAAGCACTCTGGAAAAACATATGTTTTCCAGAAGATTGATATGAACATGGACCTCCGAACCCGGATGAATTCTCACGGGAATGTTGTGAATGTCAACCGCTTGCTGCAGGATTTTTACAGAATTGATCACTTCGAAAGCTGAATTGGAGTAGACACCATCCTCGGTATGCGGTGTGGCCACAATGTCGGTGATTCCTTCCTCAGCGGCCATCCGGACCATCGCCAGTGACTCTTCCAATGTTGCCGCCCCGTCATCAACACCTGGCAAAACATGACAATGGATATCAATCATGGCATCCTCCGGCTACCCCCCCTGTTTAATCAGACATTATGAGAAATATGACAGGTTTATGTTTTTTCACGTTGTCTTTTATCATTTGATTAAATATAATTTACTTGTTGATAAGGAATTGGGGGAATTGTGATGCCATTGCCTGATATAGGACAATTCGTATACATAAGTGTTCCCGATGGTCCGTTCAAAGGATCGTACGATTCGCGGTTGCAGGAAATTCATCAGGATCACCTTGTATTTGACTTACCGACCGCTTTAAACACCCACACCCCTAAAGTCTTCCATGAAGGCACCAGAATGGTAATTACCTATAACGATTTGGATGAAAAAGTTCCTTATTCGTTTGAAACTTTAGTGCAGTCAATTCGACCAAATCAGATGCTTGTAAAATCACCCTCGGAGATCCTAAGAAACCAGCGCCGGGATTATGTGCGGATTCAGGTCTCCCTGCCCGTTCAAGTCTTGTATGTCGACAGTGCCGCCCAGCAAATATTCAAATTCTCGGGAAAAACCGAAGATCTTTCAGGTGGAGGCATGTCGCTCTTGGTGGATGAAGGAAGTCCCCTCCAATCCGGCAGTTTTGTCGGCCTGGATTTTCCCATAAGCATGGATGGCCAAACCTATCCAATCTCATTGAAAGCACAAGTGCTCCGTATGCAACCCTCCATCAAATTCCCTGGAAAAAAAAGATGTGCGATCAAGTTTGTCGAAATCAGGGAGCAGGACCGGAAGCTGATTATGCGTTTTGTATTCAAGAAACAAATTGAACTTCGCAATCGATTAAAAGGCAAATAACTCAATTCTTTTAAAACAGGCGGGGAATCCCCGCCTTCTTTAGTGTCGTAACACTGGATTCAAATGTTTTGCATCTGCAGAATTTCCGAATTCAGGATTTTGTATTGGCCGTCTTCCTTGACCAGCGTATGAATTATTTCTACCTGATTGTCCTGGAATTCCGGACCATTCAACTTCTTTATGGTCTGCCAAACTTTGACCTTAACCGAGGTTTCCTTCACTTCGTGAAGTTGAATTTTATCAATGGACACCTTCAAATCGAACGTGCTGAACATCTCAAGGATAGCCAACCTGGTTTGTTCATAGGCTTCGGAATTTTTGGAGATGGTGGACATGTAAGATTCGAGGTCTTCCTTGTTGATGCTATCTGCGTTTCTGTAAATGACATCAAAATACTGTTTATTACGGTTCTTCTTGCGATCCCTGTCCCGGTTTTCGTTGGATGGCTCAAACATGACTTCCAGACTGCTGGTCATCCGGGTCTTCAGACTGTCCATAACTTCCTGGGCCTTCACCGAAATGGTTGCCTTCACTGTGCCCCAACTGAATTTCCTGTTTGCGGTTTCCTCCAAATCGACTTTTCCATTGTCGCCAACGGTGTAATCCCAGCTAACTACACGGGTTTCGTTTTTCCCCACAAAGAGTTTGTGGATGATTTTCAGTATAAAATTGGAATCCTTCTTCTGAACCTGCAAAGAATTGTCAACCAAAACATTTGCTTCGCCTTGAATTGGCGCTTGACCGGGTTGAACCTTTTCCCCACCTAACTCAGCCGTTTGAACTTGGACCATTTCAGCGGACCCAGCCGTCGTAACATCTTGAGTCTGTATCGCATTCACGGCTGTGCCTTGAGTTTGCGAGGACGGAACTACTATGGACGTGCTCAGGTTTTGTGTTTGATCCACACTGACTGTGGAACCCTGAACTTGTACAGCACTGCCGCCTTCGGACAGGTGAACCATTTGTGCCTGCCCAACGGTTACATTGGTTGTCTGCGTTTGGGAGGTCGGTGTTGGTGTCTCTGTTGTCGGCACGGGAGCCATGATGATTTGCGCTTGACCTGCCGCAACACTTGTTGCCTGAGCTTGTGCGCCTGTACCATCGCCAGCAGTACTAAACGCCTGCCCTTGAATGGCAACTACATCCGTTCCCTGCGTCTGGGATGCGGTGGTTGCTGCTGTTTGAACCGGGGGAGTCGTTCCAGAACCGCTGGTGCTTACACCTTGAAATTGAACGGCTCCAATTTGTGTATCCTGGTTCTGGCCGGCCGGGTTGGAACCCGATGTGGCGACAGACTGTTCTTGAACTGTCTCAATTTGTGTTTCCTGTGTTTGGGTGGTTGTACCCGTTTCGGGCGTGCCGGTTGATTGGCTTTGCGGCAAACTTGTCTCAGTTGTCTGGGTTTGGGTGGCTTCTTCCGCATGAGCAAGTGGAGAACCCATACTGAAAGCCATAACCAATGCGGTTACTGCACTTTTTCTAATCATTTTGCTATCCTGCTCCCTCATGTAATCTCGGTCTTCTTACGAGTTTTTTAGATGTATATGTAGTTGGCTGATAGAAATTAACTCCATCCTTTTCCGGGATGGAGTCAATTTCTTCTATGCTGTGACCAGCTTTATAGCTCTTAATCGATCAAGTCACCTGTTGTAGAAGCACTTTGAGATTGTACAACAGTTACATCCGAATTTTGTTTTTGGTTGATATCATGACCTTTCGCAACAGAACCTTGTTGGGTAACATTGGCAGATTTTTGTTTTTGATCGATTAATCCGCCTTCAGCAGATTGATCTTGCTCAGTCCAGTTGTCCGATTTTTGCTCCTGTGAGTTGTTGCGTCCCTTTGCCTTGGAGAACTGGTCTGTGCTGTTGGAAGATTTTTGTTGCTGACCGATAAATCCGCCTGCAGCAGATTGACCTTGCAGAGTCCAGTTGTCCGATTTTTGCTCCTGCGAATTGTTGCGTCCCTTTGTCTTGGAGAACTGGTCTGTGCTGTTGGAAGATTTTTGTTGCTGACCGATAAATCCGCCTGCAGCAGATTGACCTTGCAGAGTCCAGTTGTCCGATTTTTGCGATTGGGAACCCGATACCGGGCGACGGTATGTACCGTTGGCTATTTGGTATTGTTCGGTCGATTCTCCGGATCGTTGTTCTTGGCCCACAAAGAATCCTTCAGCCTCTTGGTACTGATCGTTGTACTGGTCAGCTTTCTGGGATTGCTCCAGACCGTCAGCTTGGTTCGCTATTTGTTGTTGCCCGAAAAATGCAGGTGCTTTTTGGGTTTGGCCCACCATGGCACCAACACCGTACTGGCTGCTGTAACTTTCCCTGTCAACTTTCTGCTTCTGGTCCACGGATGCGAATGCGGAACCTGCGCTGGCCATTACCATAGAAGTGATCACTGCTGCACTGATTGCAAACTTTTTCCTCATTTTCCTTACCTCCTAGTTTTTCTCGTTCGATTTGTCGAACAATAGTTTCAGTATGTACCTAATCAAAATAGGTTTAAACCTTCTTCGCGAGCCCGCTTGTTCGTTTTATCGAACCCGCATTCAAAGTATAATCGGCTTTTATAGAAAACAAAAATCGTAAATTCTTTCATTTTTCGTTGTATAGAACGGTTTTTGTTCATTATAGTGCACAAATCTTGTCCAATCTTTTATTTTGTTAGTTATATAGAACGTTTGTTGTTTCTTATAATGAACATAACCTGAGACACCAACAAGCGTCGAACAAAATCGAAATAATTCGAATATTTTTAATTGATAATTACTATAATTTAAATTAGAATTTTACTGGGGTAAAGCTTCCGGATAAAGGCAAACCTGACTGAAAGGCAGGGGCGCAAAGCCACAGGTCTAAGGTTTCCATACTATGATGGCTGGGCTGCCAATTGGAAAGCAATTTGAGCTGACCATTGGAGGGGTAAGGGGAAATGGTATCCATCGAGGAAGCTGTCAGTCTACCGTTGGATCCGGAATGGGTAGACCTGATGAAAACTGCGCGAGAGATGGGCATTACACCGGAGGAAGTAAGAAGTTTTCTTGTACAGGCCTCATTGGAATTATCGGGATTCAAAAGCTGACCGGATGATTAGGGACAGAAACAAGGCGACAGTCTTCACTGTCGCCTTTTGCTGGGTAAGCCTACAAAAATGTCAACTATATGATATAATGAACGAAACAATTATGAAACCTGATTGAGGAGGCAAGTCAGTGATCGGGAAACGAATCCAACAATTGCGTTTAGAAAAGAATCTCTCATTAACTGAACTTGCTGACCGGGCAGGTGTGTCAAAGTCATATCTCAGTTCCATTGAGCGGGATATTCAAGCCAATCCATCCATTCAATTTCTTGAGAAGATCTCCGCCGTCCTGAATGTGGATATCCAGACCCTGATTCTTTCCAATTCTGCTAAAGATTCCGATGCATTGGATCGCGAATGGCTCACCCTTGTCCGGGAGGCAATGGATTCTGGAATCAGCAAAGAGCAATTTCGTGAATTTCTTGAGTTTAACAAATGGCGGCTGCAGAATAAACACAATGAATCCCAATAGAGGGAGTACCCTGGAAGTGCTCCTCTTTTCTTTTCCAGCCCTTGCCCTTTATTCGTAAATATTGTTCAATCTTTGCGCTTAACCTGGTTTTTACAATGTGAATGAAACTCTAATAAACGCATAGAATCAATTGTGGGGAATTCTATGGCAGTGGAGGGGTAAGGGAATGATTGTAACGGGTGAGGCATTATGCAATTCCACCTTGGATGATGAATGGATCCAACTGCTGTTCATCGCCAGGGAAATGGGTATCCAACCTGAAGAAATAAGGGCTTTTCTGACACAAGCCTTACAACGGCCCACTGATTAGTCAAATGTGCAATTGCAGTTACTAGCGACATTGGGGATGTCGCTCTTTTTTTGTGATTGCCATGCCCGCGGGGGGAAGATCAAATACTTTCTCAAATACGGCAAACATGATATCATGACGTAAAGCTCCATATCCTATAGAAAAGGGGGCTGTCTATGAACCGCTTTCTTAACCTGAAATCTCTGTCCGGGGAACTGAAACGAACCGAAATTCGGAAAGGAATCGGTTACAAACTGACAACCAAAGAGTTTATCCTGCAGCGGGAGGACCAGACCTACCACATTCTGTTCGAAGATATTCTCGGTCTGATTCAACGGGAATCGATGGACGGACGCCCGGACGAAAAAGGAACGCACAAGATTATAACGAACAGGATACGTGTTTATAACCGAAGCGGAGTGTTTGAAAAAGGAGCTGCCACTCTGTACGCGTCCCTGTCCGACAATTTCTGCAAACTGTTTCTCGATTATCTGGAGCGGTCCCACCGTTCCGCCCCAGGTACGTAAAAAGAAAGCACCGATGGCAAGTGTTCACACCGGTGCTTTTTCTGACTCTATATCATTGGAGGGTGAAGACCGTGCAAGCTCCCAAGAAGTCCGACAAGAAAGACAATCCGTGGCAAGCGTTGGGGTTGGTGTCAGCCATTGGAGCCGACTTGGCCGGTTGCGTGCTCGGCGGCGTCTACCTGGGAATGTGGCTGGACGGACAGATTGGCACCGCCCCCGTTTTTCTGATTGTGGGTCTGGTTACGGGTCTTGCCGCCGGAATCTATGGTATTATGCTGTTGATCAAGAGGTTCATGTAGAATCAGGAACGATTCTGGGATTTCAGGATTTCGTCCACTTTGGCCAGTTCCTGCACAAACCCCTGCAGCACTTTCACATACTCCTCCTCCAGTGTCCTGTCCCCGCTGGTTCTGGCCTGCATATATTTGTCCATAATCAGGTAGATATGCCCCATTAATGCTTCCCGAGTGATCCTCAAGTCAAAATCAGCCGATAGTTTGCGTTCCACATACGGCCCTTCGTCCATAACCAATCCGTTTACATACAGGGTTCTCCACAGCTCGCTGCGGCCCGTGCCGAATTTCTCCGCCCGGAGACCCGAAGTCCGGATCAACCAGTCAATGGCTTGCACCAACCGGCCGTCCCCTTTTTTCACCCTCAGATAATCGATGTGCAGCTGATAGTAGGAAACCTGCTCGTAAATGTAAAAAGTGATTGTCTCATCATTTTGCAAAATGGAGATGGCCGTCATCTTCCCCCGAATCTTTTCATCCAGAATGAGCCCCAGTTTCTGCACATACTTCTTCCAGTCCACCAGATCATCCCGAGAAACTTCACCAGCGACATTCCGATAGATGATGATTTCTTCCGCCACAGCCTCTCCCCCCTTTTGCTTATCCAGAGGCTGAATTTGTATATCATATGAGGCTGGGACAGAAAAGTGATATCATACAAGCCCATTGCTCGAATAATGGACGGAAAAAACTGCGACGCTAAGATCATCGGAAATGAAACTTCAAGTTATTGCCGGAGGGACTCATGGAGAAATTGACCTGGATGACCTATGTCATGCTCATATTGGCCAGCTATCGGTTCACCCATTTGATCGTGTTTGACAAGATTACGGAGTTTCTGCGAGACCCATTTTTGCGGAAAAAAAGAATCGTTAACAGCGAAGGCCATCCGTCAACGAAAAAGGTGCCGACTTCCATGTTCGGTTATTTGCTTAACTGCTATTGGTGCGCGGGCGTTTGGAGTGCCATCTTTCTGGGTGGCGGCTACCTTCTGTTCCCCAGGATTGCACTGCCTTTTATCTTCATCTTCTCCATTGCGGGTGCACAGGCCATTCTGGAGACCTTTGTCGGTGTGGGAACCAAGGCGATTCAGGCATTGGACAAGGCAAGCAAGGAGTGAACGAAATCACCGCGACAATATCATCCTTAGGGAAGTGCCCAAAGCAAACGTTCATTTTCTTCCCGACTGCGTATGGCAATGCGAAAATAGGTGCCGTCCAGTCCCGCGAATGATCGGCAATCGCGGACAAACAGCCCCTTGCCGGCCAACTGGGGCCACAACTGTTCGATATCAATGTCCGGTCGCCAAACAAGCAGAAAATTTGCATCAGAAGGCACAACTTCGTATCCCCGGCTGACCAATTGTTCCATTAGATACTGCCGCTCAA
Source organism: Effusibacillus lacus (assembly GCF_002335525.1). Classification (NCBI taxonomy): domain Bacteria; kingdom Bacillati; phylum Bacillota; class Bacilli; order Caryophanales; family Alicyclobacillaceae; genus Effusibacillus; species Effusibacillus lacus. Next base: position 10,650 of record NZ_BDUF01000020.1, on the reverse strand, counting down.
TTGCCAGCCATTCCAAGGTTTTCAGGCGAAATCCCTCGTCCGACAGCGCTGCCACTGCAGCCGCTTGTGCCAGAGAATTGACCGACCACGGCACCTGCAACTGCCTTAACCGCTTAATCAGGTGCCCGGCTGCCGCCAGGTATCCGATCCGGATACCGGGGATCGAGTAGAATTTGGTCAAGGACCGGATCACGATCAGTTTATGGTGGCTGTCGATATGGGGAATTAGACTTCGCTTCTCGTCATCTGGGAGAAAATCCAGAAACGCTTCATCCACCAGCATCCAGGTTCCCGTTTTCTTTGTGGCTTGAAGCAACTCCCCCAGTGTATCGGGCGGCACACAGCGTCCCGTGGGATTGTTGGGGTTGGCCAGCACCAGCAGGTCCGCTTTTGCAAGAACCGGGAGAATCTGATCCGCTTCGGGCAAAAATCCGTTCTCTGCCCGCAAGGGAATGCGGAGAATCTCAGCGCCTTCGAGTCTCGCTGCCTGTTCATACTCCCGGAAGGCGGGAGCCAACGTGGCGATGGTTTTCGGACGAAGGAGCCGCATCGCCAAAAAAATAAGCTCAGCAGCCCCGTTTCCCAGCAGGAACCTGTTCTCCGGCAGGTGCCATTCGGCTGCCAGCGCTGACAAGACGCGGTTACCATGGGGATCGGGATAGTCCGCAATTGCTGAGAGCGCCTCTCGGATGGCCTGCATGACCGAGTGAGGCGGACCAAGCGGGTTCAGATTGGCACTGAAATCGGCCAGATCTTCCCGCCTCCAGCCCCACTCGGCCTGGTATCGGGTAATGTTGCCCCCATGCTGCATGTTTTGTCCTCCCCTCCTGTCTGTCCTTCGACTAAACCAATACCACCGTACAAACCAGCAAAAACACCACTTCCGTCAGCTCGCAAACCGCACCATACACGTCTCCCGTGAGTCCGCCCAGCGACTGGTTGACTCTCCTGCAATACCACAGGAAGAAACCGCAAGTGATCACAAGTATAACAAGGCCTTTGACAAGCCAGAAGAAAATGGGAAAAATGATTACCAATCCGGCTGTGACAAGTTGTGATGCATCGACCCTTCCGGCGAACATTGCGCCCATGCCTTCCGCTCTGGCGGGCGGATACTTGGCAATGGCCCATACTACTGCGATTCTGCCAATTGCCGGCATCAGCAGCAGGATTGGGAAATGAAGGGATTCATGGGAGGACCCGAGTGCGGCCAACAGGGAACCTTTCAACGCAAACAGGCTGACAAATACAATCACGCCCATAGACCCGACCCGGCTGTCCTTCATGATGGCCAGCTTCCGTTCCCGGTCCCGTCCGCTTAACAGGCCATCTGCTGTGTCCATCAAGCCGTCCAGGTGGAGTCCTCCGGTCAAGGCGATCCCCGAAACCACCAGCAGCACGGCTGCTGCGCCAGCAGGGAACCACCGGAAAAAAAACAGGGATAGCCCCGCCAGAATAGCCCCCAGGAGTAACCCTACATACGGATACCATCTTACACTCCGGACAACGGTTCTTTCATCAAAGGGGCGACGCAGGTACTTCGGAACCGGGATTCGCGTAAGAAACTCTATTGCCGCAAGCCATTCGTTCAGGATGTTTCGCAAGTCTCATACCTCCACCCGGTTATTAACACAAATTCGTAAACCTGCCTTTGATTAACATAACATAACGATCGCAGGAATTAGACTTGTTTTCAGGCCTATTATTGATTTTCTGATTGTCACTTCAAGAATAGATCTGATTGTCAGTCTTATTCAGGGGGGATCTATACGTGCCAAGTAAAAAACAGCATAGAAGCCGTAAAAACAGTCCTAATTCTTGAAGTATCCCAGGATTCGGCATAATTAGACTGAAAAACAGTTCTACTTCGACTTACCTACAACAGCCAGTAGATAAATGTGGTGATTCCTCCAAGGAGCAGCATTAGCGCTGAAGCTACATACAAGACGTGAATGGTATGCTTGATATGTACCGGACTCAGTTCTTTGAGGGACTCTCCCATGTACGCTCTGAAGGATTCGCGTCCGTGGTAGATGTTGACTCCACCTAACCGAATGCCCAGGGCACCGGCAACTCCCGCTTCCGGGATGCCGCTGTTGGGACTTGGATGTTTGGCCGCATCCCGCCGAATGGTTTTCCATGCTCCCGCGGGGGAATACCGCAATATCCAAGCGGATGCAACAACCAGCAGGCCCGAAAGTCTTGCCGGGATCCAGTTCAAGAGATCGTCCAGCCGGGCGGATGCCCAGCCAAAATAGAGGTACCGGTCATTCCTGTAACCGACCATTGAATCCAGAGTATTGGCCGCACGATACGCCATGGCAAGGGGGGCGCCGCCTATCATTGCGTAAAAAAGGGGTGAGATGACCGCATCCACAATGTTTTCCGCCACACTCTCCACTGCCGCCCGTGCCACCTCCGGTCCCGGCAAGACTGTCGTATCACGGCTCACTATCCAACCGGCCCGTTTCCTTGCTTCTTCCAAGTCACCCTGCTCCAAAGCCTTTCGGATCCCGTTTCCCGCTTCCGCCAGGCCTCGGGCAGCAATGGTGGTTGAAATGAACCACACATTGAGACAGACTGCAAGCCAAGGATGAAGCTGAAAAGCCGCCCAAAGAACAACTGACGCAATTCCCGTGCTGGTTCCCACCACCAGAAGTACCAATAGGATGCCGGCCCATCGCTCGCGGTACTGTCTTTGTTCCGGGCTTAAAGAAACTACCGCCTCTCTGGAGTTGTCCGGAACCGAAGATACCGGTTCGCCGATGTTGACAGGAATTCGGAAAATCTTTCGCAGCAGAGATTCCAACCCGGCAATCATCTTTCCGATCATAATCACAGGATGTGGAATCCACCGGGGGTCGCCGATCAGCAGATCAACCAAGAAAGCCGCATAGACCTGAATCATAGCCGTGCCTGAATCTCCTTCAGGTTGACCGGAATGCCGGCAATGACCGCGTAAACGGCACTCGCAAGCCTGGCTGCCACCTGGTTGATAAGCCCCAACTGATCCCGGTACAACCGGGCCGGTTTTGATTCCGGAACAAGTCCCGCTCCCACTTCACTGGTAACTATGATAACCGGATGAGGATAGGACAAACAGGCTTCCATCAGCTCGACGGTTAGCTGTTCCACCGTCAGGTCAGGCAAGGGTTCTCGCCCGTTGGACTCCGCTTCCCAAAGCCAGTTGTTCAAGAGGAGGGACAGGCAGTCCAGCAGCAGGATACCTGCCGATTCGTTCAATTGCCTTATCCGGTCCGCAACATGGATCGGTTCCTCAATACAGCCCCATTCGGCGGGTCTCCGCTTAATATGGGCATCAATCCTTGCCTCCATTTCCTTGTCGAAGCGAGGACAGGTTGCCACATAGGTGACAGGGAGTCCTGTTCGCATCTGCAGTTTCTGGCAGTATTCCTCGGCAAACCGGCTCTTTCCGCTGCGGGAACCGCCAATTACAAGGATTATGTTTGAGCCGTCCAATCTATCACCTTTCTTCCTCCCAGATATCAAGTGCCTGATGGAGAGCTTTCGATACTGCACGGGCAATCAGCGTTCCCGCGACGGTGCCCGGTCCGGCATACTGCAGTTGCTCCCCACGATCTGTACATGCGACCACTACGGCGTCCGTCGTTGTGCCGGTGGCAATTGCGCCGCTTTGGCGGCAGCGAATGTTGCGTTCGTGGAAGACAGCGGTTTTGGCTTCCGTACCGGTCATGACCGCATTGACCATCGCCGCTTCCGCCAGCCCCCCATCCACCAATACGATAATGTTAACCGTACCTGGGGGATAAGGGTTGAGATCAGACGGCAGGGACTGTCCCAAGTAGGACGGCCATGTGCCTACCCGCCAGGCATTGCTGATCCCAGCGGTGACGATGGCTGCCACCCGGAGGGAATCGCATCCCGTCCCAATGGAACCTCCACTATCATTGGTATAGGCTGTCTCAATAGCCACAGTTGCTTTACTCACGTCAACAGCCGTCATCATCCCAACGGTTTGCGGGGGGAGTCCCAACTTGTCCACTTCATGCTTGAGATCTGCAACAGGATCTCTGCAGTTATACCCTTTGTCCACCGTCATGTTCAGAATGCACCGGACTTCAGGCTGCAGCCCGCCCATCAAGATGGCGGAACTGACTGCCCGCATTGGAACTTTACTTGCAACAACCAGTCTTTTCTCACCGAAACGCAGTGTCAGGTCCGGAAGCAATTCAGTTTCTTTATGATACGCCATCCGAGACTCCCGCCTCCGCAAAGGTGGCCATTTCCTTAAGCACCCGGGCCGCCCCCTGCAAGACAGGCAATGCCAGAGAAGCTCCGGAACCTTCCCCGAGACGCATGGAAAAATCAAACAACGGCTGCAAGTCGAGAGCTTCCAGCAGAATCCGATGCCCGGGTTCCACCGACTTGTGGGATGCAAACAGATAGGGTTGCACTGCGGGTTCGATCCGGACAGCTGCAATCGCAGCAGCGCTGGCAATAAAACCGTCCACGACTACCGCAACCCTATGTGCGGCACAGGCCAGGGTCAATCCGGTCAGACCCGCGATCTCCAAGCCTCCCACTTTTGCCAACACGTCTACAGGATCCTGAGGATCCGGCGCATTGGTTGCAATTGCCCTTTCAATCACTTCACTTTTGTGCCGGATGCCTTCTGTCGAAAGTCCTGTTCCTGCACCAACCACTTCCGGAACCGGCTTGCCCGTAAGGACGCTGGCAATGGCTGCGCTGGCAGTTGTGTTGCCAATGCCCATTTCCCCAAGGGCAATCACTTTGTACCCTTGGACACTTAGCTCCCGACCGATTTTCCATCCGACACTCAACGCCTGCTCCGCTTCGTCCCGGGTCATGGCGGGCTCCTTGGCCATATTGCCCGTCCCATACCGGACCTTCTCAATCCACAACCGGTTGCCGGAATTCCCGGCTTGTACCTGTTCCAGCGGAATGTCCGCTTTCACTCCAATATCGACCACATGCACATCGGCACCGGCATTTCGCGCCAGCACGTTAATGGCCGCTCCGCCCGCCATGAAATTCAGTACCATCTGCACCGTCACCTCGGACGGAAAAGCGGAAACACCTTCTTCCGTTACTCCATGATCTCCTGCCATTACAACAACGGCAGCCGGTTCAGCCGTGGGAATGGTTGCTCCCTGAATACCCGCCAGCCGAATTCCGATCTCTTCCAACATCCCCAGACTCCCAGGCGGTTTCGTCAATTGATCATGACGCATCCGAGCCTGCTCAATGGATTCTTGGTTGAGCTGTTCAATTTGCTTTGGCAACTTCCACATGTCTGATTTCCTCCCCTGTCTGTCTTGGCGACTACCATTCTCCGGATAATCCGCTATTCCAGAAACCCGCTAAAAAAATAAAGCTGTACCAGTAAGCAGGCAATCTGCTTTCGGGACAGCCCTTCACAACGCACTCACATGCGCATACCAGCCCCTTTTTTCCTCGAAAAGCAGCTCTCCATAACACCCGCAGGCAGGTCTCCTGGCTCAAGTTCATCGCCAACGTTCGTCTTCCCGCCAACAGGCGGTGACATGTGAACGCGGCTCCCTCATACAGTGGCGGGACCGCACCGGATTTGCACCGGTTTCCCTATTCTCCGTGTTCTCCAAACGGCACCTGCAGGTATAATAGGATATAAGAGTTACATTTCCATGATGCAACAAGGAGAAGGATATGACAAGATTGATTTTGATCCGGCACGGGAGTACGGATGACAACCTGCTTTACCGCTTGTCCGGTTGGACGGACAGCCCGTTGAATGAGGCAGGCATCCGGCAGGCGGAATGTGCGGGGGATCATCTACGACGGCTGGCAGACAGGGATTGGAAGGTAGCCGCCATTTACGCAAGCCCGTTGCTGCGGGCGGCAAAGACGGCAGAAATCATAGCGGAACGGTTGCAAATGCAGGTCAATTATCTGGATGAGTTGAAAGAAATGCATTTTGGGGTATTTGACGGATTGCCGATCATGGATCTCTATGAGACTCATAAAGAAATGGTGGACGCTGCCCTGAATCCTGGTGATGACGAATTCGGCTGGGAAGGCGGTGAGACAAGACCGGAATTCTTCCGTCGCATTCACTCTGCTGCCGTTACCGTTGCAGAGCGACATCCGGAACAAACGGTGGCGGTTGTCACCCATGCAGGAGCAATCGCTTACTTTCTGGCAGGTATTCGGGGAGAACCGTTGTCCCACTGGAATCGGTATCATGTGGCCAACTGCAGCCTGACAACGGTCCGCTACCGCAACGGAGAGTTTCGGCTGGAAGCGCACAATCTTACGGGGCATGTACCGCAGGAGGAATTTGACGAGCTGTTTCAGTCCGCGAAAAAGAGGCTGGGCATCAACCCGGCACCCCTGGCCCGTAAAGAAAACTAGGGGCTGTCTCAAAAGTCATAAGACAGCCCGCTCAGGGTACCCTTTTGAAATAGCGGTGTTTTTCACCGCTATTTTTGTCGAATGGTTGCCATCATCATGGCTTCTGACCTAACCAGGAAGTTTCCAAAATCAATTTTAGGACAGCCTCTTCTTATGGATTCATCTTTACATACTCACCGAAAATGTATCCTTCCGTTCCGTTTTGTAGCTTCACATGGTACCAGCCGCCCTGTTCATCCAGGATCAAAACCTCATCGCCCCGGGCAGCGCTAGTCAGAATCGGATGGGTAGTGCCGGGGCCTTGCCGCACATTGACGCCGTCTGTCACTTTCCCGATCCGTTCATTGGCAAAATGCCCTGAATCCGCGGCCACATTGAAACCGCCCGGGCTGTTCGCCGAAGTTCCGGCCCCGTTTTTCGACTCGGCAGGCGGTTTAGCCGGATTATCCGATGGCTTCGAGGTACCGGAGGCGGGAACCGTCCCTTGTGTGGAGTTTACCGGAACGCTCGAACTCGTGCCCATCTTCTCCCGCACAAACTTTTGCACCGCCTTTACATCCGGTTGCAGAATCGCTTCTCCCATTTGGTTGAAAGTCTCTGTCAGAAGTTCATCGGGCGGAATCTGGAAACTATTGATTGATCCCGAGTTCAGAGCAAGAACGTCAGTCGACAAACGCATTACGTCAGTTGCCATCATGTTGGTCTGCACATAAGGCTCCGCTTCTTTCAGCATGCTCGGGAAGCGAACCAGTGTGAGCGGTGTCTTCAGCTCTTCCAGCACGGCTTTGACCAGTTTGCGCTGCCGTTCCGTCCGGGCAAAATCAGCCCGGGCATCCCCACGATACCGGACATATTGGAGTGCCTCCCGGCCGGTCAGATGCTGCGGACCTTTTTTCAGATCAATGTCATACACGCCGTCATCCGTATACTTCATGGGGATTTCGACATTCAGTTGAACCCCGCCGATCGCGTCAATAACCCCCTCAAACCCTTTAAAGTCGGTTACCACATAATAATGTACGGGAACCTGCAGGAATTCCCCGATGGTTCGAACCGTCAGACTGGGACCGCCAATGGCGAATGCCGTGTTGATCTTCCCCATTCCGTGACCGGGAATCTTCACATAGGTGTCCCGCATGATCGACATCAGGTCCGCCCTGTCGGTTGCGGGATCGATCGACAGCAACAGCATGGTATCCGACCGGGGCGCCTCGTCCTTGTCCCGGTTGTCCACTCCAAGAAACAACACGTTGACTCGCTCGCTTCCGGACCATTCGGATGCCGTGACCGTGTTCCCCACATTTGCGAAACGATTCTGGTTTGCCTTGTCCAGGAATTTCAATACAGCCACAATGTTGTAGGCTGCCAGTCCGATGAAGAAAGCGGCCAGCAGCAGCAAGAGATTCCTGAAACGTTTTCTTTTCCGTTTGGGAGGTTTGGCAGAGCTTCGCCTGAGTTCCTGATGCTGTTCGGTTCCGTTGTCTTGTTCAAAGTCCATGCTACCGCTCCTTTGTTCCTACCCCTGTACATCCACCTTTTCTAGGATTCATTGTACCATGCATCCCCATATCTGGGGAATATTGCGCAAGGGTTGCTGTACTATTTGCCGGCAAAAGGCTAAAATAGTACCTGTCAGGAGGGAACCGCATGTTTGAAACAATCTGGCACAGCATTCGTAAACCGTCAGGTTACAAGCAACTGGCGCAAAAGAAATTCTGGCGTCTGCTCCTTACGCTGCTGGCCTTCTTCGGCATTGTCACAGCTGTTCACGGGTATGTTCTGGCCAGTGCCATGAACCCGTTTTTAACCTTTATGGAGCAAGAGTTCCGGCAGAAAATGCCCCCTTTTACATATGACGGAACCCAGCTTCAGGTAAACGCGGCCACTCCCCTCACCCTGTCCCAACAAAACGGATATCAAGTGGTGGTGGACGTTACCTCTCCGTTCCCGAAAGATACAATAAATAAACTGAATTCGGGCGTAGTGGTCGGCAAAACAGATTTGTATATCATTGACCGGGGCGTTCCCCAGAGTTTTTCCTACAGGCAATTGATGCTGCCTCCGCTGACAAAAGACGATGTTGTCACAGGGATTCCCCTGTTGAGGCCCCTGTTTTATGTCGGGTTGGTTATATGGGCATTCTTCATGGTGTTCTGGAGCTTCCTTCAGATCACATTGTTCTCCTTTGTGGCGATGTTGGCTGGTTCCTTGCGCAGGGTACGTCTGCATTACCGGGATGCCTGGCTGGTGGCTGCATTTGCCTTCATACCGGCATCGCTCATCGGAATCCTGAACCTGTATCTGCAATCCCCTTATGTGGGTCTTGCTTTCTGGATAGCTGTTTTTACTTATATTTACCATGGAGCAGGGAGTTTCCGGGAAAGGATTGACGTGGAATAATGGCAATGAATATGGAAAATCGCAAGCTGCTTGAACAGGGGATTCAGGAGTTGGTCATTCCGGCCGACAATGTAGCCCATGTTCAGGTAGGGAATTCGTTGGAGCATGCCCTGTTGGTTCTTACTCGATCCGGATATACCGCCGTACCGGTACTGGATTTGCACTTTCGGATTCACGGGTTGATCAGCACCCCGATTATCTTTGACTCCATTCTTGGCATCGAGCGGATTGAGCATGAAAAATTGACGGAACGCAAAGTGGAAGAAGTAATGAACAGAAAGGTTCCTCTGCTGAAAGAAAGTGACAGCTTTCTCCGTGCCCTGGAGTTGTCCATTAATAACCCGTTTATCTGCATCGGAAAAGAAGATGGCGTGTTTGCAGGAATCCTCACCCGACGTTCGATTCTTGCGTCGGTATACAAGAATTTCCGGAACTTTCGCGAGAAAAATTGAAGGGCTGTTGGGCAGCCCTTCCCTATACCAGCCTGATCGTGCATTCACCGAGCGTATCTTCACCCCAGACAAGCCTTAAGTTGTCACCGTCCGCCACAGGACCCACACCGGCAGGGGTTCCCGTGTAGATCATATCGCCCGCGCCCAGGCCGAAGTTGGCAGCAATGAACTCGATGATGGTTTGAAGATCAAACAGCATGTCTTTGATATTGCCGCGCTGAACTTGTTCCCCGTTCCTGATCAGGGAAAAATCGGTCGACCGGCAGGCTTCCAATCCAGGGAATGTAAGGAACTCTGTGACAATGGCCGAATTGGGGAACCCTTTGGCCAGCAGCCACGGATGTCCTTTCTTCTTCAATTCGCTTTGTACATCCCGCAGCGTAAAGTCGATCCCCAGGGCCATGCGATTCACCAGGTCCTTGACTTGCAGCCCCGGTTCATAATCGCGTCCAATATGTATCACAAATTCGGCTTCGTAATGAACTTCCCCGCGATTTCCTGGCAGTGCAATCTCTTGCCCGTTGGTCTGTACCAACGCATGGGTGGGCTTGGAGAAGATCATTGGGGATTTGGGCACTTCGTTTCCGAGTTCCTCTGCATGCAAAACATAATTTCTACCGACACAATAGATGTTGCGAACCATTTCTACCATTAGAATCCTCCAGTCAAAGATGAAAAGTCAGCTGCCAAATCTTATATTACAGGTAATGCTGGTTATTGGGCTACCTTTTCCGTCTCCAACGCACCGGAGTTCATACGGATCGTTTCCTCTTTTTTTAAGGCCGAATGGTCACTTGCGTGCCCAACGGCACCTTTTTCGCAAGTTCCACCACATCATGGTTGTGCATCCGGATGCATCCTCTTGAAACTCGTTTCCCAATGGAAGAAGGGCGGTTGGTTCCATGAATTCCGTAATGTTTCTTTGATAGCCCCAACCAGTAAGCTCCATAAGGCCCTCCCGGATTCGGAACTTTATTGACGATCATGAACTCCCCATGCGGGGTTTTGGCTGCCACCCGTCCGATTCCAACCGGGTAGGTCTTGACCAGTTTGTCCTTGTCGTAAAGGTAAAGCTTGCGCTCCGACAGATCGACCGTTAACCGGTAAGCCATTCCCAACATCCTCCAAACCCCTTTTTTGCAGGGTATGCAGTTGCCCAGTTCCTTGCCACATAAAAAACTACGGCGGACAAATTAACTAACAATGCTTTCCAATGCCTCTGTCCAAGTAATTTATGAAATGATTTTAGGGAAATTTTCTTAAGCCATTACCTAAAATTCGTATTGTCCCACCCACAAAGTTTACATTCGTTCTATCCTGAAAATTAAAGGCCACAGACTCACGTAAAAAGGCAATACCAAACTAAGCCCCCTAAGCCCATTGTTAATAAATGGTTGGTGGGTTA
>NZ_BDUF01000019.1 GCF_002335525.1 Effusibacillus lacus | reverse complement strand
ACACCCGTTCCCATCCCGAACACGGAAGTTAAGCTCTCCAGCGCCGATGGTACTTGGGCACGAGCCCCGGGAGAGTAGGTCGTCGCTAGGCAATCTTTTAAGAACACGCTTTTAGAGCGTGTTCTTTTTTTGGGCTTTGTACAGAGCCTTTCTTTAAAGCGACTTATTCTGCAGGTCCAGGTATTCGGTTGCAGTAACAAACTCGTACCCCTGGGCCTGCAGATGTTCAATAATGGCCGGCAGGGAATCGACGGTTTTGTCTCGAGGACCGCCTCCATCATGCAACAGAATCATGCTCTTCTCCAGCAACCCTTCTTCTACGCGTGCGTGGACAGGTCTTGAATTTTTCAAATTCCAGTCGGCAGGGTCCACATTCCAGAGGACGGATGTCATCCCCGTCGATTCGATGGAGGAGCGGACATCTGCATTGGTTTTCCCGTACGGGGGACGGAACAAACGGGGACGATGACCTGTCAATTCCTCTATCACACTATTGCTATCGTTGATTTCCCGTTTTACATCCTCGGTGGACAGTTTGGTAAGGTCGGGATGATTCCAAGTATGATTGGCAATCAAGTGACCCGCGTCATGCATTATCTTGATCATCTCGGGATTGTTCTTTGCCTGTTCTCCAAGTACAAAAAATGTGGCCCGAATGTTATAGGCATTCAGAATTTCAAGGATTTTCGGCGTAAAGGGGGAAGGGCCATCGTCAAAGGTCAAGGATACGTAACGGGCAGGTTTTTTGTTGTCGGATGGCTGTTTTTTGCGCTTTTCTTTCTTATATGCCAGGAGATCCTTCTTGGTCAACGCAATGTCGGGCAGAAATGAAGCGGACGGAACTATCGCGGGCGGCTTTGAATCCGGCCTGACAATCGTGTGCAGGGTATTAGAGGATATCCAGGTCACAGGAGCAGCCAGAACTTGAGTATGAAACAGAGTAAGTCCCACAACCAAAGAAACGACAATCGCCACTAAAGTGGAAACTCCGTTAATAAAAAGCTTGTACAAAAAACTCCCTCGCTCTCCTTGGTCTTACTTGACCATATGAAGCGCGAGGGACTAATATGAACTTATTTTTTTATTCCCTCCAGGAAAATCTGGGCAAAATAATTCCCGATTTCTTCCGGTGTCATCTTTCCGCCTTCCTGGTACCAGCGGTGCAGCCAATTGGCGCTTCCAAGAATCGCCAGTGCAATCAACCGGCTGTCCCCAGGCTTGAATTCGTCTGCTTGCACCCCTTCGTCAATAATTGTGGTCCACAACTTCAGGTAACGGTCGGTTTCTTCCTTGATTACCTTGTGGTGGTCGGGCTCCAGTGAAAAAGCTTCCCGCAGAAGGACCGTGGTCATTTCCATGTTTCGTGCCACATAGGTGACGTGGTGTTGGATGGCCAGTATCAATTTGTCCTTGGAAGAAACCTGACTTTCAATGATTTTTTCCATGCGTCTGTTGAATCCGTTTATCGATTGCTGGGTAATTTTCATCAGCAATTCTTCTTTGCTGGAGATGTAATGGTACAGGCTGCCCTTTTGCAATCCAACTTCATCAGCAATGTCCTGAACGGATGTAGCGTGATATCCTTTACGTTCAAACAGCTTGATGGCCGCTTGAGCAATTTCTTCGTATTTGTTAATGCCCATATGCAGACTCTTCCTTTCCGTGGTTCACCAATAAACTACAAATTTCGACTCAGTAGTATTGTATCATATATACTTGTTTTTCCCTTTTTTTTCAATTTTCTATCAAGATTTTTCAAGGTTTTGCCATAAGTGATGGGATACTGCCGGTTCTACTGGAAAATATTTGCTGATGAAAGTGATTTCTCTTCTGCATAGATTTCAAAAAACTGACTAAATTAATTTCGATTCTGCCTTGCATTCGCATGAAAAACGGTTTATAATCTGGTTAAAGGTCAAAAATAGTCAAAGTCAGATCAGGCCCACTTCTTTCTCGTCACTATCCATTGATGGGAGTGATTAGCATGAGAAATATATCCGACATAATTGAACACTACATCAAACAAATGCTTAAGTCGGGTCCGAGCAATTTTGTCGAAATTCAGAGGAATGAGCTGGCTGACCGGTTTCATTGCGTCCCTTCCCAAATCAATTATGTAATCAGCACCCGTTTCACTTTGGAAAAGGGCTATGTGGTGGAATCCAAGCGTGGTGGGGGCGGTTACATAAGAATCAGAAGGCTGGATCTGAACACAGACGCTAAAGTGATTGAAACGATTCTGAACTTGTTTGGCTCCCGAATTTCACAAAGGGAAGCAATCGGCATCATTCACAGGCTGCTCGAAGAAGAGATCCTCACTCCAAGGGAAGCGCGCATGCTGGAAGCGGCTATGCTGCTTGAGGAACTGCGGCCGACGATTCCCGAACCCGACACGCTGCGGGCCAGTTTGTTATCCGCCATGTTCAGGGCCATTCTCAAAGGATAGGAGGGAACAAAAATGAAATGTGAAGAATGCGGACAGCGTCCGGCCACTGTACACTTTACCAAGATCATACAGGGGGAAAAGACAGAAGCCCATCTTTGTGAATCTTGTGCCCGGGAAAAAGGGGAATGGATGAACCCCTCCACAGCCGGGTTCTCACTAAACAGTCTATTGTCCGGCTTGCTGAATTTTGACTCGGCAGGAACTCCCGTAGCCGCAGTACCTCGTTGCGGCAATTGCGGCATGACCTATTCGCAGTTCAGTGAGTCGGGACGGTTTGGCTGTGCGGAGTGTTACACACATTTTCAGTCCCGCCTTGATCCGTTGATGCGTAAGATTCACGGCTCAGCCACACATGCCGGGAAGGTGCCGCAAAGAACCAACAGCAAAATCCGGACGAAGAGGGAATTGGACAAACTCCGTGCACAACTGCAATCGGTGATCCAAGCGGAGAAGTTTGAAGAAGCTGCTGTTCTGAGAGACAAGATTCGTGAGATTGAACAGCAACTGGAGAGTTAGGGGGTGTCAAGGTTGTCTGTAAATGATTTTTTGAACACAAGCCCTACTTGGATGAAAGAAACAGGACCTGAATCGGACATTGTCATATCAACCCGGATCCGGCTGGCGCGCAATCTGTCCAAGTATCCGTTCCCGTCGCTAATGACAGACAGTGTTGCAGAAGGGGTGATTGAAGACATACGCAAAGCCTTGTCCAGCCCGGAGATGCAGAATGTCAAAAAGTTTGAGTTGTTCAGGTGCCGTGATTTGTCAGATGTGGAGCGTCAGGTTTTTGTCGAGAAGCATCTGATATCGCCCGGATTGGCGGAACAAGTGCGGCACAGTGCGTTTGCGGTATCAAAAGATGAAACGGTGTCCATCATGATCAACGAAGAGGATCATTTGCGAATTCAATGCATCTTCCCGGGATTCCAAGTGCGAGAAGCCTGGAAACTGGCGAATCAGATCGATGACGTACTGGAATCCAAAGTGGACTATGCGTTTCATGAGCAGTACGGTTATATGACATCCTGTCCCACCAACGCCGGAACAGGCATACGGGCGTCTGTCATGATGCATTTGCCGGGTCTTGTCCTGACCAATCAAATTAACCGGATTCTTTCAGCCATCTCAAAAGTCGGCCTGGTAGTTCGCGGTCTGTATGGAGAGGGAAGCGATGCGACAGGCAACCTGTTTCAGGTTTCCAACCAGATCACCCTGGGTCTGTCGGAAGAGGATATTCTCGGAAATCTGCAAGCGGTGGTGAATCAAATCCTTGAGCACGAAAGATCTGCGCGCAACCACCTTCTTAAAGAAAACCGGGAGGCGCTGGAAGATCGGATCTGGCGTTCCTACGGGATCCTGACGAACGCCAGAAAAATTGAGTCCAAAGAAGCGATGCAGCGAATATCCGACGTGAAACTGGGGATCGACTTGGGAGCGATCAAAGGGGTACCGGCCGGGATACTGAGAGAGTTGATGGTGATGACTCGCCCCGCCTTTTTGCAAAGGCTAACCGGCAAAGAGTTGGCACCAGGCGAAAGAGACTGGAGAAGGGCGGCCATCATTCGCGATCACATGCAAACAAACGCAAAGCAATAACCATTTTAAAAAGGGGTGGATTTCCATGATGTTTGGACGATTTACGGAACGAGCGCAAAAAGTGTTGGCGTTGGCGCAAGAGGAAGCAAGCCGTCTGGGCCATTCCGGCGTAGGAACCGAACATATCCTGTTGGGACTTGTTCGCGAGGGAGAGGGCATCGCCGCCAAAGCACTGGTAAGTCTGGGATTGTCCAGTGACAAGATCCAGAAAGAAGTGGAAAAAATCATCGGGCGCGGACAGGGGCAAACCGGCGGTATGGCCTACACTCCGCGTGCCAAGAAAGTCATTGAACTGTCTATTGACGAAGCTCGCAAGTTGGGACACAACTATGTGGGCACCGAGCATATTCTGCTCGGGTTGATCCGTGAGGGGGAAGGCGTGGCTGCCCGTGTGCTGTCAAATTTGGGTGTGTCTCTCAACAAAGCGCGGCAGCAAGTGCTTCAACTGCTGGGAGGGGATGCGAACGACACCACTCAGGAGTCTCAGCAAAACGCCAATACACCAACCTTGGACTCGCTGGCCCGTGATTTGACTCAGATGGCCCGAGACGGAAAATTGGATCCGGTGATTGGCCGGGCCAATGAAATTGAACGTGTGATTCAGGTGCTGTCCCGCCGGACAAAGAACAACCCGGTATTGATTGGGGAACCGGGTGTGGGGAAAACGGCTATCGCAGAAGGCCTTGCACAACGAATCGTTGAGAACGAAATTCCGGAAACCCTGCGCAACAAGCGTGTGATGGTGTTGGATATGGGTACGGTTGTTGCGGGCACCAAGTACCGTGGTGAATTCGAAGACCGCCTGAAAAAAATCATGGATGAGATCCGGCAAGCGGGCAATATCATCCTGTTTATCGACGAATTGCACACTCTGATCGGAGCCGGAGGCGCCGAAGGAGCCATCGATGCTTCCAATATCCTGAAACCGGCGCTTGCCCGCGGGGAGCTCCAGTGCATTGGCGCAACCACACTGGATGAATACCGCAAACACATTGAAAAAGACGCCGCGCTTGAGCGGAGATTCCAGCCGATTACGGTGGGTCAACCGAATGTGGATGACGCCATTCAGATTCTGCACGGATTGCGCGATCGCTATGAGGCCCATCACCGCGTCAAAATTTCGGATGAAGCGTTAGAAGCGGCAGTTCGTCTGTCCGACCGCTACATTACCGATCGGTTCTTGCCGGACAAAGCGATCGACCTTATTGACGAAGCAGCATCCCGTGTGCGTTTGCGCACCCATACGCAGCCGCCGAATCTGAAAGAATTGGAAGAGAAGCTGGAAGAGGTCCGGTTTGAGAAAGAGTCGGCCGTGCAAAGCCAGGAGTTTGAAAAAGCAGCTTCCCTCCGCGACAAGGAACAAAAGCTTCGGGAAGAGTTGGAAACCCGCAAGGTCGAATGGCAGCAAAACCAGGTCAAAAAAGATACGATCGTCACAGCGGAGGACATTGCCGATATTGTTTCCATGTGGACAGGAATCCCGGTTCGCAAACTGGCGGAAGAGGAAAGCGAACGTTTGATGAAACTGGAAGAGATTCTGCATGGACGGGTCATTGGCCAGGAGGAAGCGACCAAAGCGGTTGCTCGTGCGGTGCGGCGTGCCCGCGCAGGTCTGAAAGATCCGAAGCGTCCGATCGGTTCGTTTATCTTCCTGGGTCCGACCGGGGTGGGGAAAACCGAATTGGCAAGGGCTCTGGCGGAAGCAATGTTTGGCGACGAAAACGCGATGATTCGCATCGACATGTCGGAATACATGGAACGCCACACCACTTCCCGCCTCGTAGGAGCGCCTCCGGGATATGTGGGATATGAGGAAGGCGGTCAGCTGACAGAAGCGGTGCGCCGCAAGCCCTACTCGGTCGTCCTGCTTGATGAGATTGAGAAAGCTCATCCGGAAGTATTCAATGTTCTGCTGCAACTGCTGGATGACGGCCGTTTGACGGATTCCAAGGGCCGGACCGTCGACTTCCGCAACACGATTGTCATTATGACCTCCAACGTAGGAGCCCAGACGATCAAGAAGGGCGGTGCCCTTGGGTTTACCGCCAATAAGGAAGCGGATTACGTGGATATGAAGGATCGGGTGATGGATGAACTGAAGAAGCAATTCCGCCCGGAATTCCTCAACCGGATTGACGAAATTATCGTCTTCCACCCGCTTTCCGAAGAACACATCAAAGAAATTGTCGACCTAATGGCAGAAGATCTCCGCAAGCGACTGAGGGATCAGAACATCGACTTCATTCTGTCGGATGATGCCAAGGCGTTCCTGGCGAAAGAAGGCTTCGATCCGACTTATGGCGCACGTCCGTTGAAGCGTGCCATTACCCGCCATATTGAAGACCGGTTGTCCGAAGCGCTTCTTACAGGCACCATCCAACGTGGAGACAGGGTGAGAATCGATTTGGAAGGCGATCAATTGATCGTTTCGAAGTGGGAGGCAACCGCTGCCGAAGTTTAATGACAGAAATAAAAAAGTTTCAAATTTCGTCACAGGAGAACGTGCCATATGGCTGTTCTCTTTTCCATATAGGATTAGAAAAAAGCCCTGTTTTGTTATATATTGAAAGGGAGATGATATGACATCGGGACGGGAGAAATTAAGGGAATATATGGCAAAGACAAAAGTTAAATTCGTATGTCAGGAATGCGGCTATGAAAGCCCAAAATGGATGGGGAAATGCCCCGGTTGTCATACATGGAACCGGATGGTGGAAGAAGTGGAGCGAACAACGAAAACGCCGGCTCCTGCCGTATTGGGTTCACACCAGTCAAAGGTAGAAAGAATCGATGAAATTGACATCTCCCAGGAACCCCGTGTTAAGACCGGGTCGGAAGAAACCGACCGGGTCCTTGGCGGGGGGATCGTTCCAGGCTCCCTGGTGCTTGTCGGAGGCGATCCGGGAATCGGGAAGTCCACGATCCTGCTGCAAACCTCTCACCGGTTGGCGGCACAAGGGTTGAAAGTGCTTTATGTATCCGGAGAGGAATCGGTCCAACAGATCAAACTGCGTGCCGACCGTTTGCAGATCCTGTCGCCGCATTTGTTAATCCTTTCAGAAACCGATTTTGCCCAAATTGAGATGCAGATCGCGGCCGTGAATCCGGATTTTCTGATAGTCGACTCTATACAGACCATCTTTCATCCGGCAGTTGGCACAACACCCGGTTCGGTCGGCCAGGTTCGGGAATGTACCGGACACCTTTTGCGTATCGCCAAGACACATGGAATTGCCACTTTCATTGTCGGCCACGTAACGAAAGAAGGTGCCATTGCAGGACCGCGAATGCTGGAGCATATGGTGGATGCGGTACTTTATTTTGAAGGGGAACGGCATCATACATACCGGATTCTTCGTGCGGTCAAAAACCGGTTTGGGTCGACCAATGAAATCGGCATCTTTGAGATGAGGGAAGAGGGGTTGGTGGAAGTCGGGAATCCATCGGAACTGTTCTTGTCAGAACGTTCCCAAGGGGCACCCGGTTCTGCTGTTGTGGCTTCCGTGGAAGGGACGCGGCCGGTGCTGGTTGAAATCCAGGCGCTGGTAAGCCCCACCGCTTTTGGGAATCCTCGCCGCAATGCCAACGGGTTAGACCATGCCCGTGTCTCCATGATCATGGCTGTGCTTGAGAAACGAATGGGATTGTATGTAGGTTCGCAAGACGCTTACGTGAATGTGGCAGGAGGCGTACGCCTGGATGAACCGGCAGTGGATTTGGGCGTGGCTATGGCCATTGCATCCAGCTTCAAGGAAACCGGCATGAGCCCGCATGATGTATATATTGGTGAAATTGGGCTTGCCGGCGAAATCAGAGGGGTATCCCGGATTGAACAGCGGGTACGGGAAGCCAGGAAACTGGGGTTTGCCCGTTGCATCGTCCCGATCAAAAATCTGCGTGGATGGACGCCGCCTGCAGGGATTGAAGTGGTAGGTGTCGATAGTATACAACAGGCGTTTCAAATCGTGTTCCGGGGGTGACTGTCATGAGAGAAGAAATCAAGAAAGATACAATGATCAACAAGCTGTTAAGGCTTACGGCACCCGGAACCAGTTTGCGGGAAGGATTGGAGAACGTTCTGCGGGCGAAAACCGGTGCACTGATTGTCGTGGGTGAATCGGACATCATGAACAAAGTTGTGGATGGAGGCTTTCGCATCGATTGCGAGTTTACTCCGGCAAATCTGTATGAACTGGCCAAGATGGACGGCGCCATTATCCTGAGTGATGACGTCAAAAGAATCCTGGTCGCCAATGCCCAATTGACCCCCGATTCTTCCATTCCCTCTTTTGAAACGGGAACCCGCCACCGCACTGCGGAACGGGTGGCGAAACAAACGGGCCAGCTGGTCATCTGCATATCGCAACGGCGCGATGTGGTCACGCTTTACCAATCCAATTTTCGCTACACCTTGAAAGACATCGGAGTCATCCTTGCCAAAGCCAATCAGGCGATCAATACACTTGAACGGTACAAGGCAGTGTTGGATCAGTCCTTGACCAACCTGAGCGCTTTGGAGTTTGAGGAGTTGGTTACGCTTCACGAAGTTGCAATGGTAATGCAGCGAATTGAGATGGTGCTGAGAATAAAAATGGAGATCAGGCGATATATTACAGAATTAGGGACAGAAGGCCGTCTGATCTCGATGCAGCTTGATGAATTGGTATCCAAAGTTGACGAGGAAGCCTACTTGTTGGTGAAAGACTACTGCAAGGATACCGAGCTGACTCCCCACCAGATCCTGACCGAGCTCCACACGCTTTCGGCTGAAGATTTGCTCGACGGGGAAGCGATTGTCAGAATACTTGGCTATAATGGTGACGTAAACATTACGGAAGAACCGGTTTCGTCCCGCGGATACCGGATTTTGACGAAAATCCCCCGCTTGCCGCACCCGGTGATCGAGAATCTCGTAACCCATTTTTCCAGCATTACTCAGATCCTGAGTGCATCCATCGAAGAACTGGATGATGTGGAAGGTATTGGAGAGGTCAGGGCCCGGTCCATTAAAGAGGGGTTGCGGAGGATTCAGGAACAGGTGTTCATTGACAGGCACATTTAAACCCATTATGATGAGTAGAACATAAGAAGTGAATTTGTTTTGCTACCTGACAGGGGGTACCCGTATGTTTGTTAAAGCGCTTCCAAGCGCTTTTACGTTAGGCAATCTTTTTCTTGGTATCATTTCCATCATTCTGGCTTTCAATGATGAATTCGGCCTGGCTGCCATTCTGGTCATTGTCGGCATGCTGCTTGACGGTCTGGATGGTCGCATTGCGCGGGCGTTAAATGCCACCAGCGAGTTTGGCAAGGAATTGGATTCCCTGTCGGACGTTATCTCATTCGGTGTAGCTCCCGCTTTTATCATGTATGGCGTTATTCTGCACCAGCTGGGTTGGGTGGGAATGGTCATTACCGGTATTTTTCCCATCTGCGGGGCGCTTCGTCTGGCGCGGTTCAATGTGATGGCGGGCAATCCCAACTATTTCGTGGGCTTGCCAATTACGGCAGCGGGGGGAATCCTGGCTACCATGGCCCTTTATCAAAATCTGATTCCCGCCTCGAAAGTGATTCTTCCAATTGCGATGCTGGGATTGTCTTATCTGATGATCTCCCGTATCAAATATCCCAACTTCAAGAAAGTCGGCATTCCTAAAGCGGCTTACTGGATCGTGCCTGTTCTGGCCGCTTTTGTCACTTTCGTGTTCGTCTACTATCCGGAGCAGGCCAGCAAGCTGATCTTTCTTCCCCTGGCTCTGTATGCCATTTACGGGTTAAAAAAAAACTATAGAACCTCCAAGAAAAAACGCAAAATAATAGTGCAGGATTCCTTGGACTCCAAGTTTGAATTGTAATATTGCCAGCGTTGACATCCACGAGGCTTTCTTTCCGGTCACATTGCATCCCGGTGCAGAGTGTCGCGATGGAAGCCTTTTAAATTTTATTGACGAATACTGTCGAAATATGCTATGATTTAAAATTCAAAAATTTGACTCCCTTCGACTGCTGTGCTACTCTTTGTGTGTAATAAAAATTATTGATTTTTCCAGGGTGTTGTTTTTTTACTTCTAGTTCTTGTCTATAATGTCTAAAAGGAGGTGAAACGGTCTGTGATTAAAAAAATTGTGCATTTGTTTTTCGCAGTCACCGGGATCGTTCTTGGCTACACATTGGGGCCGACGTTATTTGGACTCATTCGTTTTGATTCTGTCAGTTTAGATTATCCTCCGTTTACATCGCCGCTTTTCGGGGCGATTGTTGGCGGTCTGATTTTTATTCTTTTATCGGCATGGATGGTCAATTACAGTGTCTCGATGATCCGGTGGTTTGAAGAAAAACTGCTGAAAGCCCCGTTGTCGGATGTGTTTGCAGGAGTAGTCGGTACAGTGGCGGGTCTTATAATCGCCTATCTGTTGACTCCTGCGATTACCAGTATTCCAATTGTAGGAAATGTGGTGCAAATTTTTACCAGTGCATTGCTCGGGATCTTGGGGTTCCGGATCGGATACAGCAAACGGGAAGAGTTGATATCCTTCTTTCCCAACAAGTTCGGCAACAAGGACAAGCAAAAGAGTCCATTCAAAGCAGGAGATGCAAAGATCCTGGACACCAGCGTGATTATTGACGGGCGGATTGCAGACATTATTCAAACGGGATTTCTAGACGGAACTCTGGTCATCCCAACCTTTGTACTGGGGGAACTGCAGCATATTGCCGATTCCTCAGACGTTTTGAAGCGGAACCGCGGACGCCGGGGACTGGATATCCTCAACCGGATCCAGAAGGAACTGAAGATCAAGGTCAATATTCTTGATATTGACTTCGATGAAATTCAGGAAGTGGATTCGAAACTGATCCGTTTGGCGAAACAGATGAACGGCAAGGTGGTCACCAACGACTTCAATTTGAACAAAGTATGTGAACTGCAAGGGGTTGAGGTGCTTAACATCAACGACCTTGCCAATGCGGTCAAACCGGTCGTATTGCCGGGAGAAGAGATCCTGGTGCAGGTGATCAAGGACGGAAAAGAATACGGCCAGGGCATCGGTTACCTGGATGACGGTACCATGATTGTGGTTGAGGGCGGCAAGGATTTTATCGGTTCTCGTCTTGAGGTAATGGTGACGAGTGTGCTGCAAACCTCGGCCGGCCGGATGATTTTTGCAAAACCAAAGCTGCTTGAGAAAGCATTGTAATATGCTGTATGATTAGGAGGGTCTCTTTCTTATGAGGCCCTTTTCCATTAGCAAGTGTTGGGGAAGGCATGGGTGAGCAAAGTGAAAGTATCAGCGATTGTGGTGGCGGCCGGGAACGGAACCCGGATGCGTACCGACAAGAAGAAGCCTTACATGGATATTGCGGGTGAACCGTTACTTGTCCGGACTTTGCGGGCGATAGAAAGCTCCCCTTTGGTACGGGAGATTGTGCTGGTAGTCGGTGAGGAAGATTTGAATGAGGCAAAACTTCTGGTGGACCAATATGGGATCCGGCGTGTCACCCGGTATGCGGCAGGTGGAATTGAACGGCAGGATTCGGTTCGCAACGGATTGGAAGCCCTTGACTCTGCCCCCGATCTGGTAGTGGTGCATGATGGAGCACGCCCGTTCGTCACCGCAGAAGAAATGGAACGGGTGATTCAGGCTGCGGCGGATTGCGGTGCAGCCATAATCGGAACACCTGTGAAGGATACCATTAAAAGAGTGAGTAACGGGCTGGTACAGGAAACGATTCCAAGGAATGATTTGTATTCGGTGCAGACGCCACAGGCGTTTCGGACGCAACTCTTGAGGGAAGCGCATGAAAAGGCGGCAAGGAATGGTTTCAGGGGAACTGACGATGCATCCCTTGTGGAATGGACAGGCCACCCGGTAAAGATCGTCGAAGGGTCTTATCGCAACATTAAGATTACTACACCCGAAGATCTGGTAGTTGCGGAAGCGTTTCTGCAGAAGGACAGATGAGGGGGACTGGCATGATACGTGTTGGAATCGGATTTGATGTGCATCAATTGGTGGAGGGGCGTCCGTTGATCATTGGCGGTGTGACCATTCCTTATGAGAAAGGGTTGCTTGGTCATTCGGATGCTGACGTGCTGCTTCATTCTGTGAAAGATGCACTGCTGGGTGCCATCGGAGAAGGGGATATCGGCAGGCACTTTCCCGATACGGACGAGCGTTACCGGGGAGCGGACTCAGTTGACCTCTTGCGTCACGTCTGGCGTCTGGTGAGAGACAAAGGATACCGGCTGGGGAACATCGATTGTACCGTGATCGCCCAAAAACCGAAATTGGCCCCCTA
The DNA here is from genome assembly GCF_002335525.1 of Effusibacillus lacus. Taxonomy (NCBI): domain Bacteria; kingdom Bacillati; phylum Bacillota; class Bacilli; order Caryophanales; family Alicyclobacillaceae; genus Effusibacillus; species Effusibacillus lacus. Next base: position 43,182 of record NZ_BDUF01000019.1, on the reverse strand, counting down.
CATCGAAGAAATGCGGGGCGTGATTGCCAAAGAACTGGATGCGGACTTGTCCCAGATCAATGTCAAGGCCACGACCACGGAAAAATTGGGCTTTACGGGGCGCGGTGAAGGGATTGCGGCACAGGCTGTTGTACTATTATTTACCCCATAAAGTTATGCCAGAGCAACAAGTTGCTGGGTCAACATGCGGGAAACCCGAAAAAATATTATGCATCGAAACGGGAGTGGATTCTATGACGGTAAGAGTTCGATATGCGCCCAGTCCTACCGGACATTTACATATAGGTGGGGCAAGAACGGCCCTGTTTAATTACCTGTTGGCCAGGAAGGCGGGAGGCACTTACATCCTGCGAATTGAAGATACCGATCAGTCCCGTAATGTGGAACATGCGGATGAAAAGTTTCTGGAGAATTTCAAATGGTTGGGTCTGCATTGGGATGAAGGGCCTGGCGTGGGCGGGGAATACGGCCCGTACAGTTGTATGGAACGGCTTCCTGTATACAATGAATATGTAAATCAACTGTTGGAGCAAGGAAAGGCCTATTATTGCTACTGCACCGAAGAGGAACTGGAGAAAGAGCGGGAAGAAGCGATGGCCCAGGGCCAAATGCCCCGTTATTCCGGACGTTGCCGCAGTTTGACACCCGATCAAAAGTCCGCTTATGAAAAGGAAGGACGGAAGAAGACGATACGTTTCCGGGTGCCTGATGGAAAGATCATCAAGTTTACCGATCTTGTCCGTGGAGACATGCACTTTGAATCGGACGGCATCGGCGATTATGTGATTGTAAAGTCGGACGGGATTCCCACCTACAATTTTGCTGTTACCATCGACGACCACCTCATGAAGATCAGTCATGTGATCCGCGGGGAGGAGCACCTGTCCAATACCCCCAGGCAAATTTTGATCTATGATGCTTTCGGTTGGGACAAACCGCAATTTGCCCATGTATCCCTGATCCTGAACCGGGACGGAAAGAAGCTTTCCAAACGGGACGAATCCATCATTCAGTTCATAGAACAATATCGCAACCTCGGCTATTTGCCGGAAGCGATCCTCAATTATCTGGCGCTGCTCGGGTGGTCTCCCGGCGGTGAACAGGAGATTTTCTCGCTGGAAGAGCTGGTGCAGGCTTTCTCGCTTGACAGAGTTTCCAAATCGGGTGCAATCTTTGACACGGAGAAACTGGCCTGGATGAACAGCCATTACATCAAACAGGCGGATCTTCAGCGCATCGTTGAATTGGCAATCCCTCATCTGCAGCAGGCAGGATACATCGGGGAGACCTTTGACCACTCCTGGGTAACCAAACTGGTGGCCTTGCACAAGGAAAAAATGTCCTATGTGGCGGAACTTCCGGAGTTGGCCAAACAGTTCTTTGAAGATGACTTGGTCTATGCGGGGGAAGCTGCGGAAATTCTGCAAGAGGAGCAGGTCCCCGTTGTGGTGGCAGCTTTCCTTGAGAAAGCGAAACAAATGCCGGAGTGGACAGCCGGATCGATTCAGCTGGCCCTCAAAGAAATTCAGAAAGAAACGGGCTATAAGGGGCGTGCCTTGTTCATGACCGTGCGGGTTGCGGCCACCGGACAGGTGCACGGACCGGATCTGAATCAGTCCCTGGAGCTGTTGGGCCGGGAACGTGTAATAACCCGTTTGCAAAATATATTGGTAAAATCTTAAACTTGAGGTAAAATAGCGAATAATACCGGAAAGAATACAACAAGGACGAGTACACGCCCGGAACGTGTCAGAGAGTCGCCGTCACCGGCTGCAAGCGGCGACCACGGGAAAAGCGTGGAATGCCCCTTGTTTTCGCGGGAGGAAAGGCTGTTGCCGAGTAATGCCCGACGGATGCCGCCGTTATCCGGCAATCGAGTTACCCCCGGCCTTTTGTAGGTTTTTCGGGGTTTCAGAGTGGAACCGCGGACGCAAACCGCCTCTGATTGGGAGGCGGTTTTTTGTTTTGCGACCAGTCACGCTATGGATGATGTGAGGGGGAAGCTGCATGTGGAAATTGATGAAGGAAGATGTGCAAGCCGTTTTTGACCGGGATCCTGCCGCCAGAAGCGTCTTTGAGGTTGTGCTGACATATTCGGGATTGCATGCATTATGGGCCCACCGGGTGGCTCATGCTTTCTATAAGAAAGGGTATTTCACTCTTGCGCGGTTTATCTCACAATTGGCCCGGTTTGTGACAGGCATTGAAATTCACCCGGGTGCCAGGATCGGCCGCAGGCTGTTTATCGACCATGGATCTGGCGTGGTGATTGGGGAGACTGCCGAAATTGGCGATGATGTAACCATTTACCAAGGAGTTACTTTAGGTGGTACCGGCAAAGAGAAGGGAAAGCGTCATCCGACTATCGGCAATAATGTCTTGATCTCATCCGGTGCGAAAGTGTTGGGTTCCATTACAGTAGGCGACAATTGCAAGATAGGTGCCGGGTCGGTGGTCTTGAAACCGGTGCCTCCTAATTCTACTGTTGTCGGGGTGCCGGGTCGAGTGGTCGTCCAGAACGGGAGGCGGATTGACGACCTTGATCAGTGCAATTTGCCCGACCCCGTAATGGAAGCCATCAAGCAGATGCAGGAAGAGATTGCGTTGTTGCGCAAGGAACTGGAAACGGTAAAAAGCGGAGGAGATCGGCGTGACCATCAGGATTTATAATACATTGACCCGCCGGAAAGAAGAGTTTGTCCCTGTGGAACCGGGCAAAGTCCGGATGTATGTTTGCGGGCCCACCGTTTACAACTATTTTCACATTGGCAATGCCCGGCCTTTTTTGATCTTTGATGTGGTCAGGCGTTATCTGGAATACAGCGGGTATGAGGTAACCTATGTCCAAAACTTTACCGATGTGGATGACAAAATCATCCGGGTGGCAAATGAGGAGGGTGTGCACCCCCAGGTGGTGGCTGACCGTTTTGTAAAAGCCTATTTTCATGACGCAGAATCCATCGGGATTCGCAGGGCGGATGTCCATCCGCGCGTAACTGAGCATATGCAGGAAATCCTTGAGATGATCGGTTTGTTGATTGAGAAAGGGTTTGCTTATGAGGTAGACGGAGACGTCTACTACAGCACGACGAAGTTTCCGGACTACGGCAAGCTGTCCAAACAGCCGATTGATGATTTGTTGGCGGGTGCCCGCATTGAAATCTCGGAGAAGAAACGCAACCCGCTGGATTTTACATTATGGAAAGCGGCCAAACCGGGTGAAGTCAGTTGGCCATCCCCTTGGGGACAAGGGCGTCCGGGCTGGCACATAGAATGTTCCGCCATGAGCAAAAAGTATCTGGGCGATACAATCGATATTCATGCGGGCGGCCATGACCTGATTTTTCCCCATCATGAAAACGAAATTGCCCAGTCGGAAGCCGCCAACGGAACAACCTTCGCCCGATACTGGATGCACAACGGCTATATCAACATTAACAACGAGAAGATGTCCAAGTCCTTGGGCAACTTCGTTCTGGTTCATGAACTGATTGACCAGTACGATCCGCGGGTCATCCGTTATTTCTTGCTGTCGGCCCACTACCGCAATCCGATCAACTTCTCTCAGGAATTGATGGAACAGGCAGCTGTCGGATTGGAGAGGGTTGACACCGCTGTTTCCAACATGAGCCATTGGTTGGCAAATGCGCCGGAAGGGGATTCTGACAAGAAAGAAGATCAGTCGATATGGAAGGCGAAATTCACCGAAGCGATGAACGACGATTTCAACACGGCTGACGCCATTGCAGCCATCTTTGAACTGGTTCGGGAGGCGAACTCCTATCTTCATGGGACTCACCCCGAGCCTGCCATCGTAAGGAGCTACCGTGACGTTCTGGTGGAACTGACGGATGTGTTGGGACTTGCGCCAACACTTGAAACCAATCGGCTGGCTTCAGAGGTGGAACGATTGATACAGGAAAGGACATTGGCCCGGCAGAACCGAGACTTTAAGCGGGCGGACGAAATTCGCGACCAATTGACAGCGATGGGCATTATACTGGAAGATACACCGCAAGGCGTAAGATGGAAACGGAAGTGAATCCATGGAACAATTAAAGGCCGAAACCACACGCAACCCGCAGGAAATGCCGGGTTTGGCACTTGCCTATATGGGGGATGCCGTATGGGAACTGCTTGTACGCCAGCATCTGCTGGGGCAAGGAGAAATGCGCCCCCACCGTTTGCAGAAAATGTCGGTGTATTATGTGAAAGCCAAGTCCCAAGCGCAAATCCTGCACTTCCTGTCGGGAGACCTGACGGAAGAAGAGGCTTCTGTTGTGCGACGGGGGAGGAACGCCAAATCGGGCACCGTTCCGAAAAATGCGGATGTGATTGACTATCGTCACAGCACAGGTTTTGAGAGTTTAATCGGGTACCTGTACCTGAAGGGGGAACATGAGCGGCTTCGCCAGTTGGCCGCCAGTGCCATCCAATACGTAGATACGATACTGCGAAAGGGTTGATTTTCATGGCTAAAGCTGAGCGTACAAAAAGGCGGGGCCGGGTGGAACCGGGCACCAAGGCTCAATCCAGAACGGCGGGCAAACGGGAGGTGCAGCCCCATGCTGCTTCCAAAGAAAACATTGAACAGATTGAAGGCCGCCACCCTGTATTGGAAGCGTTAAAAAGCGGCCGTGAGCTGAACAAGATCCTCATGGCGGAAGGGGTGGAAGGCGGTTCGGCAAACGAAATTCTGGCCCGGGCAAAAGAGCGGGGAGTGGTTGTCCAGCGGGTTCCCAAGGCGAAGCTGGATACGATTTCTGTTACAAGAAATCACCAGGGGGTTCTCGCCTACCTGGCCGCCAAAGATTACGTGGATCTGGAAGTGATACTGGAGGCGGCAGACCGGTCTCCGCGTCCCGGGCTGATTGTCGTCCTTGATGAAATTGAGGATCCCCACAATCTGGGCTCCATCTTGCGGACTGCAGACGGAGCGGGGGCTCATGGAGTCATCATCCCCAAACGGCGCGCGGTGCCTTTGACCGCCGTCGTGGCAAAGGCGTCGGCGGGAGCGATTGAGCATGTTCCGGTAGCCCGTGTGACCAACATCTCGCAAACTCTGGAAGGTTTGAAAAAAGCGGGCTACTGGGTAATCGGAACAGACGTCGGCGCAGCAGCCATGTACCATCAGGTTGACATGACCGGTCCGGTGGTGCTGGTGATTGGCAATGAAGGAAAAGGTTTGGGCGAAGTGGTGAAGAAACGGTGCGATCATCTGATCCGTTTGCCGATGATTGGTCATGTGCAGTCGCTCAATGCCGGAGTGGCAGCCGGAATCCTGTTGTATGAAGCCGTCCGTCAGCGTGGGAGCAGGAGTTAAACCGGCTCTCGCGGTTGTAGAGTAACCATGAAAGAAGTATTGATCGTTGACGGGTACAACATTATCGGTTCCTGGCCGCAGCTTGTCGAGTTGAAGCGGGAGAGTCTTGAACTGGCCCGTGATGAGTTGATCGGAATTCTGAAGGAATATCAAAAGTTTACAGGGATGCAGGTCATTCTTGTGTTTGACGCCCATTTGATGCAGGGAGCCAGAAGGGAATACCGGCCGGGTCAGATCCGGGTTCTGTTCACCAAAGAGGAAGAAACGGCGGACGAGCTGATTGAAAGGATCGTTTACGAGATGGAAAAACAAGCCACCCATATCTACGTGGCCACCTCGGATCTTGTGGAACAGCAGATTACCTTTGGCGGGGGGGCTCTTCGCATTTCTGCCCGGGAACTGGAAGCCCGTATCAAAGAGGCTCGCAAATCGATCCGAAAACATGTGAAAAGATTAGAAAATCAAAGAAATACAATTGGCGATCAATTAGATGAGAAAGTGGCGGAAATATTCGAAAAATGGAGGAGAAAAGACATAGATTGACAATTGACCCCTGAAGATTACATAAAGTATAATTGGCTTATCTTTTGAGTTGTGCCGGGTCGGAGGGATTAGTGTTGTCATCGAATCTCCATTTGCAATTGGTAGATGAGGTTAAAGGTTGGAGCGAATTTTCAGACGAAGACCTGGTTGAAGCAGTCAGGGGCGGCGACGATGAAGCGCTTGAACACCTGATTCACAGATACAAGAACTTTGTCAAAGCCAAAGCCCGTTCCTATTTTTTAATCGGGGCTGACCGGGAAGACATTGTGCAGGAAGGTATGATCGGCCTCTACAAATCGATTCGCGACTATCGCGACGACAAACTCACTTCCTTCAAAGCATTCGCCGAACTGTGCATCACAAGGCAGATTATCACTGCCATCAAGACAGCCACCCGTCAGAAACATATTCCCCTCAACTCTTATGTTTCGTTGGACAAGCCCATCTATGACGAAGATTCGGATCGTACCCTGCTGGATGTGATCTGCGGTTCCCGTGTTTCGGACCCGGAGGAACTTCTTATCAACCAGGAGGAATTTGTTGACATAGAAGCCAAGATGGGCGAGATACTTAGCGATTTGGAGCGCAAGGTGCTGATGCTGTACCTGGATGGGCGTTCCTATCAAGAGATTGCAGTGGACCTGAAACGGCATGTGAAGTCAATTGACAACGCTTTGCAGCGGGTCAAGAGGAAGTTGGAACGATATCTTGAAGTCCGGGACATCAATTAGCACCGGATTTTTTTTGTTTGACATCGCATACCCCTTATGCTAAATTTATTTAGGTATCCATGGCGCGAGATGGCGCTTTTTTAGCGCCTTCAAATGCGCTTTCAACCCCTTTGGGGATTGAATCGGACTAAGAAGTACCTGTAGGAGGTGTCTCGGATGCGTGTTGCGGTAACGCTGGCGTGCACGGATTGCAAACAGCGCAATTATATTACCAAGAAGAACAAGAAGACCAACCCGGATCGCATCGAACTGAAAAAGTACTGTAAGTTCTGTAACCACCACACTGTTCATCGCGAAACTCGATAAGTGTTCGTGAGTTGAAACGAGGTATCGTATGAAGATAGTGTCGGGAGTAGTCTCCTTCTTCCGTGAGGGATGGGGAGAGTTGAAGAGAGTCCGCTGGCCGAGCCGGAAAGAATTGCTGTCATACACGGTGGTCGTGTTAACCACTTGTATCATTATGGCAATTGTGATTTTTTTATTCGATCTTGGTGTCAGCGAATTGCTGAAGTTGATTGGTTTGGGTCGATAGGCAACTATTTGGATCAGGGGGGGAAGGGCAACCGCCCTCAACGCAAATGGAGAACATGGAAAAACGTTGGTATGTGGTGCATACCTATTCCGGTTATGAAAACAAAGTGAAAACCAACCTCGAGCGGCGTGTCCAGTCCATGGAGATGCAGGACAAGATCTTCCGTGTCCTCGTTCCGATGGAAGAAGAGATGGAAGTCAAGAACGGGAGGAAGAAAGCGGTGATGCGCAAAGTCTTCCCCGGGTATGTTCTGGTCGAAATGATCATGACGGATGATTCCTGGTATGTGGTGCGGAATACGCCAGGCGTTACCGGGTTTGTCGGTTCTGCCGGTTCGGGATCCAAGCCGACTCCGCTCATGCCGCATGAGGTTCGTGCCATTCTCCGGCAAATGGGTGTTGAAGAGACCAAACCCAAGGTCGAATTCACGGTCAAAGAAGCTGTGCGGGTTGTGGAAGGTCCCTTTGCCAATTTTGTGGGCAGTGTGGAAGAAATTCATCCGGATAAACAGAAAGTTAAAGTGCTTGTTTCCATGTTTGGCCGAGAAACCCCTTTGGAACTTGATTTTTCGCAAATCGAGAAGTTATAATAAAGCCTGTTTGACTGTTTTGCCGTGGGAGGGCGTCTGCCCGTCTACCACATTACGAGAAGGAGGTGGATGTTGTGGCTAAGAAAGTGATCAAAGTTGTGAAGCTTCAGATTCCTGCCGGTAAAGCCACCCCTGCACCGCCGGTTGGTCCTGCGCTGGGTCAGGCTGGGGTTAACATTATGGGTTTCTGTAAGGAATTCAACGCACGTACGGCAGAACAAGGCGGCCTGATCATTCCTGTTGTGATCACCGTTTATGAAGACCGTTCCTTCACGTTCGAAACGAAGACTCCGCCGGCGGCTGTTCTGTTGAAGAAAGCTGCAGGCATCGAGACAGCTTCGGGTGAGCCGAACAAGAAGAAAGTTGCTACTCTCAAACGTGCCAAGGTTCGCGAAATCGCGGAAACCAAGATGGCGGATCTCAATGCGGCCAGCGTTGAAGCAGCCATGCGCATGGTGGAAGGCACTGCCCGTTCCATGGGTATTGTCATCGAAGATTAATTGAAGCGGCACGCTGGGTGCCGTTGTCGTGAGGTTGGATATTCCAACCTTTGTTCGTGGGAGGTCCCGACCGTTATACCACATAAGGAGGAAATGTAAGCAATGGCGAAACAAGGCAAGAAATACTTGGAAGCTGCCAAGCTGGTCGACAAGGACGCGTTCTACGACCCTGCGGAAGCGGTAGCTCTGGTTAAAAAAACGGCCAAGGCGAAGTTTGACGAAACTGTCGAAGTGGCGGTCCGTCTCGGCCTTGACGTGAAAAAAGCGGATCAGCAACTCCGCGGTGCGGTGGTTCTGCCGCACGGCACCGGTAAAGTTCCCCGTGTTCTCGTGTTCGCAAAAGGCGAAAAGGCAAAAGAAGCGGAAGCTGCAGGCGCTGATTATGTGGGAGATGACGACCTGATCAACAAAATCAACCAAGGTTGGTTTGATTTTGATGTTGTGGTTGCGACTCCTGACATGATGGCATCTGTTGGTAAATTGGGACGTGTGCTGGGACCCAAGGGTCTCATGCCGAACCCCAAAACGGGTACTGTAACCTTTGACGTCAAGAAAGCGGTTGACGAAATCAAATCCGGTAAGATTGAATACCGCACCGACAAGGCTGGTAACATTCACGCCCCGATCGGCAAGGTTTCTTTCGATGAAGGGAAACTGCTCGACAACTTCTTCGTGTTGATCGACACCCTGCAAAAAGCAAAGCCGGCTGCCGCTAAAGGTCAATACATTCGCAACATCACCGTGAGCTCCACCATGGGCCCCGGAGTGAAAGTGAATTTGGCCAAGCTGACACCTGAAGCAAAGTAACAGAATTTACACTTTGACATCCCGATGCCGACATGGTATGATGTCAATCGTGTGACGACAATTGAAATCGACGAACCGTAGACAGCAGGTGTGCGATTGCACTTAATTCTTCCTGCCGAGGTTGTGAACGTGATAGATGCAAGTTATGCATGTTCAGAGTCCTCGTATGTCTACGGGGACTCTTTTTGCTTGAAGTGACTGTGCAGGAGGTGTAATGATGGGAATCCGTGAAGAAAAAGCGCAATTAGTCCAGGAAATTTCGCAAAAACTGCGCGACAGCAAAAGCACGATCGTAACCGACTACCGCGGACTTACTGTGGCGGAAGTTACGGAGCTGCGCAAGAAGCTTCGCGAAGCTGGCATTGAATACAAAGTGTTGAAAAACACCATGACCCGCCGTGCAACTGCTGAAGTGGGACTGTCTGAACTGGACCAGCATCTGACCGGTCCGACTGCGATTGCTTTCTCGTATGACGATGTTGTGGCGCCTGCCAAAATCCTCAACGATTTTGCCAAGACCCACAAAGCGCTCGAGCTGAAAGCGGGCGTTGTTGAAGGACGGGTTGTCGGACTTGAAGAAGTTAAGGCGCTGGCTGAGTTGCCGTCCCGCGAGGGTCTTCTCTCCATGTTGCTCAGCGTGCTGCAAGCTCCGATGCGGAACTTTGCATACGCCGTCAAGCAAGTGGCAGACCAGAAAGAACAAGCGTAAAGCCGCGTAATATCGCATAAAAACAAAACCATTTTTTTGGGGAGGTACAATCCATGTCGAAAGAACAAATCATTGAAGCGATTAAAGGCATGTCCGTTCTCGAACTGAACGAACTTGTTAAAGCCATTGAAGAAGAGTTTGGCGTAACTGCTGCTGCTCCGGTTGTTATGGCTGGTGGCGCGGCTGCTGGCGGAGCCGTTGCCGAAGAGCAAACCGAATTTGACGTTATCCTCGCAAGCGCAGGTGCTTCCAAGATCAACGTGATCAAGGTTGTTCGTGAAATCACCGGTCTGGGCCTGAAGGAAGCGAAAGACATCGTTGACAACGCTCCGAAGCCGATCAAAGAAAAGACTTCCAAAGAAGATGCGGAAGCAATCAAAGCGAAGCTCGAAGAAGCTGGCGCTTCTGTTGAAATCAAGTAAGTGCTTTGTATGCGAAAGGGCTGTTCCCGGAACGGCCCTTTTTTGTTTTTTTGCACCGCTTTCGCTATAATGTGAAAAGCAACTTGGTAAGAGGATGGATGACGGTGGTTGAGCATTATTTTTCAAATTACCCGACGGTTGCCCGCGATTTGCGGCTTGTACGCGATCGCCTGCGTCAATTTGATTTGGAGTTTTGGACGGATGCGGGTGTATTCTCAAAAGGGGGTGTCGATTTCGGAAGCCGTTTGTTAATTGAAACGATGGACATTCCGAATGGCGCCCGGGTTTTGGATGTGGGGTGCGGATATGGTCCCATTGGGATCACGGCGGCAAAGCTGGCGCCCGATGGTCACGTCCTGATGATTGACGTGAACGGGCGGGCGGTGGAATTGGCCAGGAAAAACGCGGGACAGAACGGGGTCAAGAATGTGGAAGTGCGTCAAAGCGACCTGTTTTTCAATGTGCACGAACGTTCTTTTGACCGGATCTTGACCAATCCGCCGATCAGGGCAGGAAAAGCGGTGGTCCATGAAATCTTTGAAGAGGCGGCCATGCGAGTAAACCAGTCAGGTGAACTGTGGGTGGTCATCCAAAAGAAGCAGGGGGCCCCGTCAGCCAAAAAGAAACTGGAAGAATTGTTTGAAGAAGTGGACGATGTGGCGAAAGATGCAGGCTATCGCATCTTTCGTTGCAGGAAAAGCAAAAGCGAAGTCAAGACTTGACAACTGCATTTTTTAAACAACTTTCGTTGACAAGGGATTGACCGTATGGTATCGTAAGAAAATGCGTAAAGATAATGTCTGATTTTTCAATGGTTACGTGCGAATATTTTGCATAATTGTTGGGCAAAAGGAAAAAGTAACCATTTTTGTGTTTACAAGCTCGAAACTTATATCGTCCCGATACTATTGTGTCGGGAGGTATGTTTTTTATTCGGGCTTTTTTCTATCTAGTATGGATAGTTGAACATATGGTGAGGGGTGACAGTTTTGCAGGGACAACTTGTTCAGTATGGTCGGCGTCAACGTCGTACATACGCTCGAATCGAAGAAGTGATGGAGCTGCCAAACCTTATTGAAATCCAGCAGAAATCTTACGAATGGTTCCTGGCTGAAGGGCTGAAGGAGATGTTCCAGGAGATTTCCCCAATTCAGGATTTCACTGGCAACCTGGTGCTGGAGTTCATTGATTACAGCTTGGGTGAGCCGAAGTACGACGTGGAAGAATCAAAAGAGCGGGATGTTACATATGCTGCTCCTTTGCGTGTCAAAGTTCGCCTGATCAACCGTGAAACCGGCGAGGTGAAAGAGCAGGAAGTTTTCATGGGCGATTTCCCGTTGATGACCGAAACTGGCACCTTTATCATCAATGGGGCAGAACGGGTTATTGTCAGTCAGTTGGTGCGCTCGCCAAGCGTTTACTTCAACACCAAAACGGATAAAAACGGCAAAAAGGCATATACCGCAACGGTGATCCCCAATCGCGGGGCTTGGCTCGAACTGGAAACGGATGCCAAGGATATTGTGTATGTACGAATTGACCGCACAAGGAAAATTCCGGTGACGGTTCTTTTGCGTGCATTGGGATACTCCACCGATGCGGAAATTATTGATTTGCTTGGAGAAAGCGAGTACCTGCGCAATACATTGGACAAAGACAATACGGATTCATCCGAAAAAGCATTGTTGGAGATCTATGAGAGACTCCGTCCGGGTGAACCTCCCACACTGGATAACGCCAGAAACCTGCTGATTTCCCGCTTCTTTGACCCGAAGCGATACGATTTGGCGAATGTGGGACGCTACAAGATCAATAAGAAACTCCATATCAAGAATCGTTTATTGAACCAACGCCTTGCCGAATCGCTGGTGGACCGCAACACGGGGGAGGTGTTGGCCGAAGCGGGCCAAGTCATTGACCGCCGTTTGCTCGACCGGATTCTCCCGGCGCTTGAAGAGTCGGTTAACTTTGTTGAATACAAGACCACATCCGGCGTTGTGGCGGAAGAACAGATCTTGCTGCAGGAAGTCAAGATTTACTCGCCGCTGGAAGAGGGTAAAGTGATCAAGGTCATCGGCAATGCGGGTGTGGAGAAGAACGTGAAACATATTACCGCTGCCGATATTATTGCTTCCATTTCCTATTTTATGAATCTTCTTTACGGAGTTGGATCAACTGACGATATCGACCATTTGGGGAACCGTCGTCTTCGTTCTGTCGGCGAACTGCTGCAGAACCAGTTCCGGATCGGATTGTCCAGGATGGAACGCGTGGTTCGTGAACGGATGTCGATCCAGGATGCCAATGCGATCACACCGCAAGCACTGATCAATATTCGACCGGTCATTGCTGCCATTAAAGAATTCTTTGGCTCCAGCCAGTTGTCCCAGTTCATGGACCAAACCAACCCGTTGGCCGAGCTTACGCACAAGCGCCGTCTGTCAGCGCTGGGGCCCGGCGGTTTGACCCGTGAACGGGCAGGTTTCGAAGTGCGGGACGTCCACCATTCTCACTATGGGCGGATGTGTCCGATCGAGACACCGGAAGGTCCGAACATTGGTTTGATTAACTCGCTGTCTACTTATGCCCGCATCAATGAGTACGGGTTTATTGAAACCCCGTACCGCAGAGTCGATCCGGAAACAGGCCGTGTGACCAACACCATACATTACCTGACGGCGGATGAAGAAGACAACTATGTAATTGCGCAGGCAAACGTAAACCTGGACGAACAGGGCAATTTCCTGGATTCTTCGGTAATTGTCCGGTATAAGGAAGAAACTTTGATCCTGCCGCCTGACCGTGTGGACTATGTGGACGTTTCCCCGAAACAGGTGGTATCTGTTGCTACTGCCCTGATACCGTTCCTGGAGAACGATGACGCAAACCGCGCGTTGATGGGATCGAACATGCAGCGGCAAGCGGTTCCGCTGCTGATCCCTAATGCCCCGTTTGTAGGTACCGGATTGGAGCACAAAGCTGCCAAGGACTCCGGTGCAGTTGTGGTCAGCAAGCAGAACGGGATTGTCGAACGGGTTGATGCAAGCGAGATCTGGATCAGGGAACAACAGGAAGTTGACGGCAAACTGGTGAAGGGAAACCTCCACAAGTACAGACTCTTGAAATTCTCCCGTTCCAACCAGGGTACTTGTATCAACCAGCGGCCGATTGTAAGGGTTGGCGAAACCGTCAGCAAAGGAGAAATTATTGCGGACGGACCGGCAACCGATCAGGGTGAATTGGCCATTGGCAAGAACGTGCTCGTGGCATTTATGACCTGGGAAGGGTACAACTACGAGGACGCGATCTTGCTTTCGGAAAAGCTTGTGAAGGAAGATGTGTACACTTCCATTCACATCGAGGAATATGAAGCGGAAGCCCGCGACACCAAGCTGGGACCGGAAGAAATTACCCGCGACATCCCGAACGTCGGGGAAGATGCTCTGAGAAACCTTGATGAACGGGGAATCATCCGAATCGGGGCTGAAGTAAACGCAGGAGACATTCTTGTCGGCAAAGTGACCCCGAAGGGTGTAACGGAACTGACTGCGGAAGAGCGTTTGCTCCATGCGATCTTCGGTGAAAAAGCCCGTGAAGTCCGTGACACATCCGTGCGCGTGCCTAACGGCGGTGCGGGCATCATCGTTGATGTCAAAGTGTTTACGCGTGAAAACGGCGACGAACTCCCGCCGGGAGTTAACCAGCTTGTACGTGTCTATATTGCCCAGAAGCGGAAAATCTCCGAGGGTGACAAAATGGCAGGCCGTCACGGCAACAAAGGTGTTGTCGCGCGGATCATGCCGGAAGAAGACATGCCGTTCCTGGAAGACGGTACGCCTGTGCAGGTTGTATTGAATCCGTTGGGAGTTCCTTCGCGGATGAATATCGGACAGGTGTTGGAAGTGCACCTGGGGATGGCTGCAAGGAGCCTGGGCATTCATGTGGCAACGCCGGTCTTTGATGGAGCTACGGAAGATGACGTGTTTGACACACTGGAAGAAGGCGGCCTTGCCCGTGACGGCAAGCATGTGCTGTATGACGGAAGAACCGGTGAACCGTTTGAGAACCGGGTTACTGTCGGTGTCATGTATATGCTGAAGCTTCACCACCTGGTTGACGACAAAATCCACGCGCGTTCAACCGGTCCCTACTCGCTGGTCACCCAGCAGCCGCTTGGCGGCAAGGCCCAGTTTGGCGGACAGCGGTTCGGTGAGATGGAGGTTTGGGCGCTTGAAGCATACGGTGCCGCCTACACCCTGCAAGAAATCCTCACCGTCAAATCGGACGATGTCATCGGCCGTGTGAAAACTTATGAAGCGATCGTGAAAGGTGAAAACGTCCCTGAACCGGGTGTTCCTGAATCGTTCAAGGTCCTTATTAAGGAACTTCAGTCCCTCGGTATGGACGTGAAGATCTTGTCGGAAGACGAACAGGAAATTGTCATGCGTGAGATTGACGACGATGACGATTCGGGCGAAAAGCTCAACCTGAATCTGGAAGCACGTGAAGTTAACGAAGATTAAGGGAGGTAAAGCCCTTTGCTGGACGTCAATAACTTTGAGTATATGAAGATTGGGTTGGCATCTCCTGAGAAAATCCGCTCCTGGTCTCACGGAGAAGTGAAGAAACCCGAGACCATCAACTACCGTACGTTGAAACCGGAAAAAGAAGGCCTCTTTTGCGAGAAAATTTTCGGTCCCACCCGGGACTGGGAATGTCATTGCGGTAAATACAAGCGGGTCCGTTACAAAGGCGTGGTTTGTGACCGCTGCGGCGTCGAAGTCACCCGCGCCAAAGTCCGCCGTGAACGGATGGGGCACATTGAGTTGGCTGCCCCTGTCTCGCACATCTGGTTTTTCAAAGGCATTCCAAGCCGTATGGGCTTGATTCTGGATATGTCGCCCCGGGCTCTCGAAGAAGTCATCTACTTTGCTTCCTACGTGGTGACCGAACCTGGCGACACCCCGCTCGAGAAGAAACAGTTGCTGTCCGAAAAGGAATATCGCGCACATCGTGAAAAATACGGGTATGCATTCCAGGCGGGAATGGGTGCTGAAGCAATCAAAAAGCTGCTTTTGGACATCAACCTGGACAAGGAAGTGGACCTCCTTAAGGAGGAACTGAAAACAGCCCAAGGACAAAGGCGCAACCGTGCAATCAAGCGTCTGGAAGTGCTTGAGGCTTTCCGTACCTCCGGCAATCGTCCGGAATGGATGATACTTGACGTTCTTCCCGTTATCCCGCCGGAACTTCGTCCGATGGTACAACTTGACGGGGGACGGTTTGCGACGTCTGATCTGAACGATTTGTACCGCCGGGTGATCAACCGGAACAACCGTTTGAAGCGTTTGTTGGACCTTGGTGCCCCCGACATTATCGTTCAGAACGAGAAGCGGATGCTGCAGGAAGCGGTTGACGCTTTGATTGACAACGGTCGCCGCGGGCGTCCGGTAACAGGTCCCGGTAATCGTCCGCTTAAATCCCTTTCCCACATGCTCAAAGGGAAGCAGGGACGCTTTCGTCAAAACCTGCTTGGGAAAAGGGTTGACTATTCAGGTCGTTCCGTTATCGTGGTTGGACCACACTTGCGAATGTATCAATGTGGTCTTCCGAAAGAAATGGCATTGGAACTGTTCAAGCCGTTTGTCATGAAAGAGCTCGTGGCAAAAGGCCTTGCTCACAATATCAAATCGGCGAAACGCAAAGTGGAGAGAGTTTCACCGGAAGTATGGGACGTGCTGGAAGAAGTGATCCGGGAGCACCCGGTGCTTCTGAACCGGGCACCTACCCTGCACCGATTGGGCATTCAGGCGTTTGAGCCCGTTCTCGTGGAAGGCCGTGCTATCAAACTGCATCCCCTGGTGTGTACGGCGTATAACGCCGACTTTGACGGTGATCAGATGGCGGTCCATGTGCCGCTTTCGGCGGAAGCCCAGGCGGAAGCGCGCCTTCTGATGCTGGCGGCGCACAACATCCTGAACCCGAAAGACGGAAAACCGGTTGTAACCCCTACCCAAGACATGGTTTTGGGCTCCTACTACCTGACGATGGAAAAATTGGGCAATCCCGGGGAAGGACGGATTTTCTCTTCGACGCATGAGGCGATTCTGGCTTACCAAAGTGATCAAGTTTCCTTGCACACTCGGGTTGTCATCCCGGTGAAAGCGTTGCGTAAGACCTCTTTCACACCGGAGCAGCAAAAGGGATTCTTGATCACCACCATCGGCAAGATCATCTTTAACGAGATCTTCCCGGCTGATTTCCCGTATATCAACGTTGGGGACAAAAAGAATCTGCTGAAGGGAGTTCCCGACGAGTTCTTTATTCTGGAAAAAGGCGTTGACATCAGAAGCCGCCTTCAGGAACTGCCCGTTCAAAACGCGGTTGTAAAAGGCTTCCTCGGTACAATCATTGCTGAAGTTTTCAATCGCTACGGCACTACACAAACGGCGGAAATTCTTGACAAGATCAAAGCCCTTGGCTTCTCGTATTCGACCAAAGCGGGCATCACCATCTCGGTGGCAGACATTACGGTTCCGGAAGAAAAGCAAAGGATCTTGGAAGAAGCGGAACAAAAGGTTCAAACCGTTACCAACCAGTACCGTCGCGGTTTGATTACGGACGACGAACGATATGACCGGGTGATCTCCATCTGGAGCAAGTCGAAAGATCTGATTACCGACGTACTGATGAAGTCGTTGGACCGTTACAATCCAATCTACATGATGGCGAACTCAGGAGCGCGGGGTAACGTGTCGCAGATTACCCAGTTGGCCGGAATGCGGGGCCTCATGGCGAATCCATCCGGACGCATCATCGAATTGCCGATCAAGTCCAATTTCCGGGAAGGGTTGACCGTATTGGAGTACTTTATCTCCACCCACGGCGCCCGTAAAGGTCTTGCGGACACAGCCCTGCGGACTGCGGACTCGGGTTACCTCACACGACGCTTGGTCGACGTTGCACAGGATGTGATTGTCCGAGAAGTGGACTGCGGTACCGACAAGGGGATCGTGGTTGATGAGATCCGTGACGGGAAAGAAGTCATTGAGGATCTGTTTGATCGAATCAACGGGCGGATTGCATTTGAAACGATCAAACATCCTCAAACCGGCGAAGTGATTCTTAACAGAAACGAGTTGATTACGGACGATATTGCCCGAACCATAGTCGATGCTGGAATAAGCCGGGTTCGAATCCGTTCGGTTCTTGCGTGCCGAACCAAGCATGGTGTTTGCATCAAGTGTTACGGGCGCAACCTGGCAACCGGAAAAATGGTTGAAATCGGTGAAGCGGTGGGAATCATCGCCGCTCAGTCGATCGGGGAACCCGGTACCCAGTTGACCATGCGTACCTTCCATACCGGGGGTGTCGCAGGAGATGACATTACTCAAGGTCTCCCGCGGATTCAGGAATTATTTGAAGCGCGTAATCCGAAGGGGCAGGCAATCATCACCGAGATGGACGGCGAAGTGACCGACATCCGTGAGGTCAAGGACAAACGGGAAATTGAGATTACAAGTGAGACGGAGACAAAGGTTTATCCGGTTCCTTACGGTTCTCGTATTCGCGTGGTGCAAGGCCAGAAAGTGGAAGCCGGGGACGAACTGACAGAAGGATCCGTTGATCCGAAAGATATGCTGAAAGTAAAGGGCATGCGCGGGGTGCAAAACTACCTCTTGCGTGAAGTGCAGCGTGTATATCGTCTGCAAGGCGTGGATATCAACGACAAGCACATTGAAGTAATGGTCCGTCAGATGCTGAGAAAAATCCGCATCATCGAGAACGGCGACACCGAATTGCTGCCTGGAACTTACGTGGATATCCATGAGTTTGAAGAAGCCAACTACCGAGCCTTGATCGATGGACGTGAACCGGCGGTCGGACGTCCTGCTCTGCTGGGTATCACCAAGGCATCTCTGGAAACCGATTCCTTCTTGTCGGCAGCTTCCTTCCAGGAGACCACAAGGGTTCTGACGGAAGCGGCAATCAAAGGCAAGGTGGACCGCCTGCTTGGCCTTAAGGAAAACGTTATTATCGGCAAACTGGTTCCTGCCGGTACTGGCATGTCACGTTATCGAAACATCAAGCTGGAAGGCGAGGAAGAGGCTGCGACTGACAACCGGGAGACCGATAACGATGCGGTGGAACGGGAAGTGGAAACGGTAGCGGAGTAATATCCACTGTACTCGGCGGGAAACATCCTGCCGAGTACAAATTTCACCAACAAATGTGAAGGTTATTTTGTTGACATGGATTCCTTAGACTGCTAGAATGATTTAGTGTGCTCACAGTCCTAGACGCATTTTGTTCGGGGGAGGGGTTGTCCGGATGCCGTTTGAACGGATTCGAGGTGCCAAAAACGTTGCTGTTGGCACGAATCAGACAACGAAAGCCTTGGAGCAATCTGCAGCAAGAGAAGTTTATGTTGCGAAAGATGCTGACAGGAAGATCGTCGATCGGATTGTCCATCTGTGCGAGGCCAAGAACACTCCGGTGATCTGGGTTGACTCGATGAAGCAACTTGGCAAGGCCTGTGGAATAGAAGTGGGTGCTGCAGCTGCAGCCATCCTGCTGGATTAACAGTTGAAATTACCAACGGTTTCTCACGACCGCACTTATTTCGACTGTTATTTATTTGATCTATTATGAACCGCCAGGCTCTGTGGGCTTGAGAATGTGGAAGGGGGTGTAGATGAATGCCGACTATTAATCAATTGGTTCGCAAAAGCCGCAAAGCGGTAGAGAAGAAGTCGACCGCTCCTGCTCTTCAAAAAGGGTATAACAGCTTTGAGAAGGAACAAACGAATCAGTCGTCTCCCCAAAAGCGTGGTGTATGCACCCGTGTGGGAACGATGACTCCGAAGAAGCCGAACTCCGCTCTGCGCAAATACGCTCGGGTTCGCTTGACCAACGGGATTGAAGTAACAGCGTACATTCCTGGTATTGGTCACAATCTGCAAGAACACTCTGTGGTTCTTGTGCGTGGCGGCCGTGTGAAAGATCTGCCAGGTGTTCGTTATCATATTGTTCGTGGTGCGCTTGACACTTCCGGTGTGAAAGACCGTATGCAAGGTCGTTCCAAGTACGGTGCAAAGCGTCCGAAGGCTAAATCCTAATTGTATAATCGTAGAACTGCTTTTGAAAGGAGGGGAATTGAATGCCGCGTAAAGGTCCTGTACCCCGTCGTGAAGTGCTTGCGGATCCGGTGTATAACAGCACAATGGTTACCCGCTTGATCAATAAAGTTATGATGGACGGCAAGAAGGGCATCGCTGAACGGATTGTATACGGTGCTTTTGATCGGGTTCGTGAAAAATCCGGTAAAGATCCGCTTGAAGTATTTGAAACGGCTTTGAAGAACATCATGCCTGTACTTGAGGTTAGGGCTCGCCGTGTGGGCGGCGCTAACTATCAGGTTCCGGTTGAGGTTCGTCCAGAGCGTCGCACCACCCTCGGAATCCGTTGGTTGGTCAACTACTCCCGTCTGCGTGGCGAGAAAACGATGGAAGAGAAGCTCGCCAACGAAATTCTCGATGCCGCAAACAACACGGGTGCTTCTGTCAAGAAGCGTGAAGACACCCACAAGATGGCTGAAGCAAACAAGGCGTTTGCTCACTATCGCTGGTAGGAAAAATCGCGGGCCTGCCCGGCCCTCTCGATACTTATGCGAAGAAAGGAGGCAATCGAATGGCTCGTCAGTTTCCGCTTGAGAAAACCCGTAACATAGGGATTATGGCTCATATTGACGCGGGGAAAACCACTACAACCGAACGTATCCTGTTCTACACGGGTCGTGTGCACAAAATCGGGGAAGTTCACGAAGGTGCAGCAACCATGGACTGGATGGTTCAGGAACAGGAACGCGGAATCACGATCACTTCCGCTGCTACCACCGCTCAATGGAAAGGTCATCGTATCAACATTATTGACACGCCGGGACACGTGGACTTCACTGTTGAAGTGGAACGTTCGTTGCGCGTCCTTGACGGTGCTGTTGGCGTTTTCTGTGCCAAGGGTGGCGTAGAACCCCAATCTGAAACCGTATGGCGTCAGGCGGACAAATATGGTGTTCCTCGGATCGCCTATGTAAATAAGATGGATATCATCGGTGCAGATTTTTATCGTGCCGTTGAACAAATGCGTACCCGTTTGAAGAAGAATGCAGTTCCCATTCAGTTGCCGATTGGTGCGGAAGATACATTCGTGGGAATGGTCGACCTGGTTGAGATGAAAGCGATCATCTATACCGACGACCTCGGCAAGGTTTCTGAAGCACGTGAGATTCCCGCCGAAATGAAGGATAAGGCTGAGGAATACCGTATGAAGCTTGTGGAAGCAGTTGCGGAATTGGACGAAGAACTAATGATGAAGTATCTGGAAGGCGAAGAGTTGACCTTGGAGGAAATCAAGGCGGCGCTGCGGAAAGGTACCATCAGCGGACAAATCGTTCCGGTTCTTTGCGGCTCTTCCTATAAAAACAAAGGGGTTCAACCGATGCTCGACGCGGTTGTTGACTACCTGCCGGCTCCGACTGATGTGCCTGATATCAAGGGCGTCAAGGAGGACGGTACGGAGATTACCCGTAAGTCCAGTGATACGGAGCCGTTCTCGGCGCTTGCTTTCAAGATCATGACAGACCCGTTTGTTGGGAAGCTTGCGTTCTTCCGTGTGTATTCAGGTGTTCTGAACTCCGGTTCCTACGTACTGAACTCCACGAAGAACAAGCGTGAACGAATTGGTCGTATCCTGCAGATGCACGCCAACCACCGCGAAGAAATTTCGACCGTTTATGCGGGGGATATAGCGGCTGCCGTGGGGCTGAAAGATACGACGACCGGTGACACCCTGTGCGACGAAAAGAATGTGGTCATTCTAGAATCGATGGAATTCCCGGATCCGGTGATTCACATAGCGATTGAACCAAAGACCAAGGCGGATCAGGACAAGATGGGTCTTGCGCTGGCGAAACTTGCGGAAGAAGATCCGACCTTCCGGACCCATACCGATCACGAAACCGGTCAAACGATCATTTCCGGCATGGGCGAATTGCACTTGGAAATCATCGTCGACCGCCTGCAGCGGGAATTCAAGGTGGAAGCAAACGTAGGGAAACCGCAGGTGGCTTACAAAGAAACCATCAAAGGCAAGACCAAGATCGAAGGCAAGTTCGTTCGCCAGTCCGGCGGTAAGGGTCAATACGGTCACGTATGGCTGGAGCTTGAACCGCTTGAACGCGGACAAGGCTACATCTTCGAAAACAAGATCGTCGGTGGTGTGGTTCCCAAAGAATACATCCCGGCTGTTGACGAAGGCGTGCAGGAAGCGATGGAAAACGGTGTCCTCGCGGGTTATCCGTTAATCGATATGAAGGTTACCATTGTTGACGGTTCGTACCACGATGTCGACTCCTCGGAAATGGCGTTTAAGATCGCCGGCTCCATGGCGTTGAAAGCGGGTGCGCTGAAAGCAGACCCGGTGCTGCTTGAACCGATCATGAAGGTTGAAGTGACGGTTCCGGAAGAATACATGGGAGACATCATGGGCGACATTAACTCCCGTCGTGGACGTATTGAAGGTATGGAAGCTCTGGCGGGTGGCCAAGTCATCCGTGGTTATGTACCTCTCTCCGAGATGTTCGGTTATGCAACCTCGCTGCGTTCGCGCACTCAGGGCCGCGGCAACTATTCGATGGAATTCCATTCCTACGAAGAGGTTCCAAAGAACATCGCGCAAGAGATTATCACTAAAAACAAAGGGTAATCATTCTCTGAAGAAAAGTGAGGAGTGAACAAAATGGCAAAAGCTAAATTTGAACGTACCAAGCCGCACGTTAACATCGGTACCATCGGTCACGTCGACCATGGAAAAACCACTTTGACTGCTGCGATTACCACAGTGTTGGCTAGCCGCGGTCAAGCACAAGCTATGGCATACGATGCAATCGACAAAGCTCCGGAAGAGCGTGAGCGCGGTATCACCATCAACACCGCTCACGTTGAATACGAGACTGCTAAACGTCACTATGCACACGTTGACTGCCCGGGCCATGCTGACTACGTGAAGAACATGATCACCGGTGCCGCTCAGATGGACGGAGCTATCCTTGTGGTATCCGCTGCTGACGGCCCGATGCCTCAGACCCGTGAGCACATCCTGCTCTCTGGCCAAGTAGGCGTTCGTCACATCGTTGTATTCATGAACAAGTGCGACATGGTAGACGACGAAGAACTTCTCGACCTCGTTGAGATGGAAATCCGTGACCTTCTCTCTGAATACGAATTCCCTGGCGATGAGATTCCTGTAATTCGCGGTTCCGCTAGGGAAGCTCTCGAAAACCCGAATGGCGAATGGGCTAAGAAAATCGACGAGTTGATGGAGGCTGTTGACTCTTACATTCCGGAACCCGCTCGTGAAACTGACAAGCCGTTCCTGATGCCTGTGGAAGACGTGTTCACCATCACCGGTCGTGGTACCGTTGCTACCGGACGGGTTGAGCGTGGAACACTCAAAGTGGGCGATGAAGTAGAAATCGTAGGTCTGGCTGAAGAAACCAAGAAAACCGTTGCAACCGGTATCGAGATGTTCCGCAAGCTTCTCGATTCTGCGCAAGCGGGTGACAACATTGGCGCTCTGCTCCGTGGTGTTGACCGCAAAGAAATCGAGCGCGGTCAAGTTCTGGTTAAGCCAGGTTCCATCAAGCCCCACACTCAATTCAAGGCACAAGTTTACGTTCTGACCAAAGAAGAAGGTGGACGTCATACCCCGTTCTTCAATGGCTACCGTCCGCAGTTCTATGTTCGTACCACCGACGTTACCGGTGTTTGCACACTGCCTGCTGGTACCGAGATGGTTATGCCTGGCGACAACATCACCATGGACGTTGAATTGATCGCTCCGATCGCTCTTGAAGAGGGTACCCGCTTCGCTATTCGTGAAGGCGGCCGTACTGTTGGCGCTGGCACTGTTGTTTCCATCACGAAGTAAGAACTTTAACAAAATCAACGAAACCGGGTCCTGTGGCCCGGTTTCATATTTCAGATCCCTGTTTTTATTGGTTTATGTGATTTTTTCAAAAAAAACGTTGTGTTTATCTAATTTTTTATGTATAATTTCGTATTGTTGGTCTTAGGCTGCGATGATGCGAAAGGTTGCTGATGCACCGTCATAAATGCCATATGCGGGGCCGATCAGGTTAATTTTCGCAGAGTATGTCCAGGATAATTGGACGATAAAGGAGGGAATTCATATGGCAAAGCAAAAAATCCGCATTCGCTTGAAAGCGTTCGATCACAAGGTGCTTGACGCATCTGCCGAAAGAATCGTTGACACCGCCAAGCGTTCCGGAGCATCCGTGTCGGGACCGATTCCGCTTCCGACCGAGAAACAGGTGATTACCATCCTGCGTGCGCCTCACAAGTACAAAGATGCCCGTGAACAATTCGAAATGCGGACTCACAAGCGTTTGATTGACATTGTCAATCCGACGCCGCAAACGGTGGATGCGCTCATGCGACTGGATCTTCCGTCTGGCGTGGACATCGAAATCAAATTGTAAAAGAGGGCGGGATACACCCGGCCGAGTTGACTTGTTTGCTAGACGAATCCTCTGTCCCTTAGCCTTTGGGGAGAATGATTCGAATATTGGGAGGTGTAACAATGAAAGGCATTTTGGGACGCAAGTTGGGCATGACCCAAGTCTTCAATGAAGATGGCACTGTAGTGCCCGTTACAGTTATCGAAGCTGGTCCTTGTGTAGTTCTTCAGAAGAAAGAATTGCAAAACGACGGGTATGAAGCCGTGCAACTCGGCTTTGCTGATAAAAAACGCGCTAACAAGCCGGAAACAGGACACGCTCAAAAAGCTGGAACCACACCAAAGCGTTACGTTCGTGAACTTCGCGGCGTAGATCTGGCTCAGTATGAAGTGGGCCAAGTACTGAAGGCTGACGTGTTCGAAGCTGGTGAAGTGGTAGATGTTGTGGGAGTGTCGAAGGGTAAAGGTTTTGCCGGTGCGATCAAGCGCCACAACCAGTCTCGCGGTCCGATGGCTCACGGTTCCCGTTACCATCGTGGACCTGGTTCTCTTGGTTCCATTAATCCGAACCGGGTGTTCAAGGGTCAAACTCTTCCGGGACGTATGGGCGGAGAACGTGTAACCGTTCAAAACCTCGAGGTTGTGAAGGTGGATACTGACCGCAACCTGCTCTTGATCAAGGGTTCCGTACCTGGACCGAAGAACTCTTTCGTAACCATTAAGACGGCTGTTAAGTCGGGTAAATAAGATTCGGTAGGAAAGGAGGAAATATACATGCCGAAAGTTCCGGTTTTGAATATGGAAGGCAAGCAAGTGGGAGAGATTGATCTGGCGGATTCCATTTTCGGAATTGAACCGAACAAGCACGTGCTGCATGAAGCGGTTGTTATGCAGCTGGCCAGCTTGCGTCGTGGTACCCACGATGTGAAGAATCGTTCCGAAGTAAGAGGCGGCGGTCGGAAGCCCTGGCGTCAGAAAGGAACCGGTCGTGCCCGCCAAGGGTCGATCCGTGCTCCTCAATGGGTTGGCGGTGGAACCGTTTTTGGTCCGACTCCTCGCTCCTATGCATACAAACTGCCTAAGAAAGTTCGTCGTTTGGCTCTTAAGTCCGCGCTTTCCACAAAAGTTCTGGGCAATTCGATTATAGTTCTGGATTCACTGAACTTTGATGCTCCGAAGACCAAAGAAATGGTCCGCGTTCTTGCGAATGTAAAAGCTGCCAAGAAAGCGCTGGTTGTAGGTTTGGAAACCAACACCAATGCAGAACTCTCTGCTCGCAATATCCCGGGAGTTAAGTTCGTAACAGCAACAGGCATTAATGTGTATGACCTGCTCAACCATGAATCTTTGGTGATTACCAAAGACGCGGTTGCAAAAGTGGAGGAGGTGTTCGCGTAATGAAAAATCCACGTGATATTATCAAGCGCCCCGTCATTACCGAGCGCTCCACAGAGTTGATGGAAGAAAACAAGTTTACGTTTGAAGTAGATTTAAAAGCTAACAAAACAGAAATCAAGCAAGCGATCGAAGATATCTTTGGCGTTAAAGTGGCTAAGGTTAATACGCTGCGTGTCCCTGCCAAGCGAAAGCGGGTAGGACGTTACACCGGAATGACTTCCGAGTGGAAGAAAGCAATCGTAACCCTGGCTCCGGATTCGAAGCCGTTCTCCTTCCTGGAAGGATAACTTGTTCGGAACGTAACATTGAAAGCAAAGGAGGGTATTGTTGTGGGAATCAAGAAGTATAAACCCACGTCTCCCGGACGTCGTGGCATGTCCACCCTGACGTTCGAAGAGATTACAACCAATCAACCCGAGAAGTCTCTCCTGGAACCGCTCAAGAAGAATGCCGGTCGTAACAACCAAGGAAAAATTACGACCCGTCATAAAGGAGGCGGCCATAAGCGGCTTTATCGGATCATTGATTTTAAGCGCAACAAAGACGGAATCCCGGGTCGTGTAGCTACGATCGAGTACGATCCGAATCGTTCCGCCAATATCGCGTTGATTCACTATGCTGATGGCGAAAAGCGTTACATCCTCGCTCCTCTGGGGCTGAAGGTCGGTGACGTAATCTATTCCGGCAGCGATGCGGATATTAAAGTGGGAAACACACTTCCTCTCGTGAACATTCCGGTCGGTACAGTAATTCACAACATTGAACTAAAACCTGGAAAAGGCGGTCAATTGGCTCGTGCCGCCGGAGCTGAAGCGCAGTTGCTGGCCAAGGAAGGCGAATACTGCCATATTCGTTTGGCATCCGGTGAGGTTCGTTTGATTCGTGCGGAGTGCCGTGCGACCATTGGTCAAGTCGGAAACCTCGACCATGAAAATGTCAATATTGGTAAGGCTGGTCGTTCCCGTTGGCTTGGCAAGCGCCCGACCGTTCGCGGTGTGGTAATGAACCCGAACGATCACCCGCACGGTGGTGGAGAGGGGAAAGCTCCGATCGGACGGAAGTCTCCGGTTTCTCCGTGGGGTAAGCCGACCTTGGGCAAGAAAACTCGCAAGAAGAACAAGCCGTCCAACAAATATATTGTTCGTCCGCGTAAAAAGTAAGCTCGTCTGAAGGGAGGTACCTAAATGGGTCGTTCGCTCAAAAAAGGGCCATTTGTCGATGATCATCTCATGAAAAAAGTCGAAGCGATGAACGCTGCCGGCGATAAGAAAGTGATCAAGACGTGGTCTCGTCGTTCCACGATTTTCCCGGAGTTTGTGGGTCATACATTTGCTGTATATGATGGCCGCAAGCACGTTCCGGTTTATGTGACGGAAGATATGGTGGGCCACAAGCTTGGTGAGTTTGCGCCTACCCGTACTTACAAAGGTCACGCTGGTGACGAAAAAGCGTCTCGCCGGTAATTGATTTCCGGATAGAGAGGAGGTCTCATGATGGAAGCCAAAGCAATTGCTCGTAACATTCGTATTGCGCCGCGTAAGGTTCGGCTGGTTGTTGACCTGATTCGCGGCAAGAAGATCGGTGAGGCAATCGCGATCTTGAAGCATACTCCGAAAGCAGCATCTCCTGTTGTGGAGAAACTCCTGAAGTCGGCAGTTGCCAATGCGGAGAATAACCACAATATGGATGTCGATAACCTCGTAATCAGCCAAATTTTTGTGGATCAGGGTCCGACTCTGAAGCGTTTCCGTCCCCGTGCACAAGGACGCGCTACCCGGATTCACAAGCGTACCAGCCACATTACCGTGGTAGTAAGCGAAAAGTAAGGAGGGATAAGGAATGGGACAGAAGGTCAACCCTGTGGGTCTTCGAATCGGGATTATTCGCGATTGGGAATCCAAATGGTTCGCTAACAAAAAGGACTATACGGAACTCCTGCACGAAGACATCAAAATTCGTGACACCATCTTAAATCGTCTGAAAGACGCTTCTGTTGCGTCGGTTGAGATAGAACGGGCTGCTAACCGTGTGAACGTCAACATTCACACCGCGAAACCGGGAATGGTTATCGGTAAGGGCGGTGCGGAAGTGGATGCACTCCGTAACCAGCTCAGCAAAATGACCGGCAAACGTGTTCACATCAACATTACGGAAATCAAAACGCCTGAACTGAATGCACAGCTTGTTGCGGACAGCATTGCTCAGCAGCTGGAGCGCCGCGTGGCATTCCGCCGTGCAATGAAACAGGCCATTCAGCGCACCATGCGCGCCGGTGCGAAAGGAATCAAAGTTCAGGTTTCCGGACGTCTGGCTGGTGCCGAAATCGCTCGTACAGAAGGTTACTCGGAAGGTACTGTACCGCTTCACACTTTGCGTGCGGACATTGATTACGCAACGGCAGAAGCTCACACCACCTACGGTCGGATCGGTGTGAAAGTATGGATCTATCGTGGACAGGTGCTTCCGACAAAAGGCGGCCGCAAAGCTGCTGTGGAAGAAGGGGGTAAATAAGCCATGTTGATGCCAAAGCGCACGAAACACCGCAAAACGCATCGTCCTGACCTTACAGGTAAGTCGAAGGCGGGCAACGAGGTTACCTTTGGCGAATACGGTCTGCAAGCCCTCGAACCGGCGTGGATCACAAACCGTCAGATTGAAGCTGCCCGTATTGCGATGACTCGTTACATTCGCCGTGGCGGTAAAGTATGGATCAAAATTTTCCCGTCCACTCCGATCACTGCAAAGCCTGCTGAAACCCGGATGGGTGCCGGTAAAGGTTCTCCCGAGAAATGGGTAGCGGTCGTGAAGCCTGGACGTATCATGTTTGAACTTGCAGGTGTCAGCGAAGAAATTGCTCGTGAAGCCATGCGCCTTGCAATGCACAAACTGCCTGTAAAGTGCAAATTTGTAAAACGTGAAGAAGTGGGTGGTGAGGCAGATGAAAGCTAAAGATCTTCGAGATTTGTCCACCGCGGAAATTGAGCACAAAGTAAACGCTTTGAAGGAAGAGCTTTTCAATCTGCGTTTCCAGTTGGCTACCGGTCAATTGGAGAATCCGATGCGGATTCGCGAGGTTCGCAAAGATATTGCCCGCGCAAAAACCATCCTCAGAGAACGTGAACTCGGGATTGGATAACCGCATACGGAAGGAGGATTAAGATGAGCGTAGAGCGTAATTACCGCAAAGTCCGTGTTGGTAAAGTCGTTTCCGATAAGATGGACAAAACCATCGTGGTGGCTGTAGAATCGCACGAAAAACATCCGTTGTACGGAAAAAAAATTACGGTCACCAAGAAGTACAAAGCTCATGACGAAAACAACACCGCCAAGATCGGTGACATCGTAAAAATCATGGAAACCCGCCCCTTGTCCAAAGACAAGCGCTGGCGTCTGGTTGAAGTGGTTGAAAAGGCAGTCATACTGTAATCGGAAGGAGGTACTTCCATGATTCAACCGCAAAGTCGACTCGTTGTGGCTGACAACTCCGGTGCGAAAGAAATCATGTGTTTCCGGGTGCTGGGCGGTTCTAACCGTCGCTCTGCCAACATCGGCGATATCATCATCGCTTCTGTGAAGAGCGCAACACCCGGGGGCGTTGTCAAGAAGGGTGACGTAGTAAAGGCTGTCATCGTCCGCTCCAAGCGTGGTGTTCGCCGTGACGATGGTTCCTATATCCGTTTCGACGAAAACGCAGCCGTCATCATCAAGGAAGACAAGAGTCCGCGCGGTACCCGTATCTTCGGACCGGTTGCCCGTGAACTCCGTGAAAAAGATTTTATGAAAATCATCTCCCTGGCTCCGGAAGTTCTGTAAGAGCCAAGAGATTGGAATCACATCCGAGGAGGTGTGTTGGATGTCCAAAGCAAAGCTGCATGTTCGCAAAGGCGATCAAGTATTGGTAATCGCCGGTAAAGATAAAGGCAAAAAAGGCAAGATCCTTGAAGCATATCCTGCTGAAGGCCGGGTTCTGGTGGAAGGCGTGAATATCATCAAGCGTCATACCCGTCCAAATCAAGCGAATCCGCAAGGCGGCATCGTAGAGCGGGAAGCTCCGATCCACGCTTCGAACGTGATGATTCTGGATCCGAAGTCCGGTGAACCGACTCGAATCGGCAAGAAGATTTTGAAAGACGGAACAAAGGTACGGTATGCGAAAAAATCTGGTGAAGTTCTTGACAAGTAACCAGGTCGAGAAAGGAGGTCCCAACCTTGGCACGTTTGGCAGAACAGTTTACTAAAAATGTCATTCCTGCACTGATGCAGAAGTTCAATTACAGCAACGTGATGCAAGTTCCCAAAGTGGAAAAGATCGTAGTGAACGTAGGTCTCGGCGAAGCGATCCAAAACGCAAAAGCTTTGGATGCTACCGTTGAAGATATCCAGCAAATCACCGGTCAAAAACCGGTTATCACCCGTGCGAAGAAATCCATCGCCGGCTTCAAACTGCGTGAGGGCATGCCGATCGGCGTGAAAGTGACTCTCCGCGGTGAGCGTATGTATCACTTCATGGATAAGCTCTTTAACGTGGCTCTGCCGCGCGTTCGCGACTTCCGCGGAGTTTCTCCGAAAGCGTTCGATGGACGTGGCAATTACACGCTTGGCTTGAAAGAACAGTTGATCTTCCCGGAGATCGATTATGACAAGATCGACAAGGTCCGCGGTATGGACGTCGTATTTGTTACCACCGCAAAAACTGACGAAGAAGCACGTGAACTTCTCGCTCAGCTCGGAATGCCGTTCAGTCAGTCGTAATGTGCGAACAAACAACCAACAGATCCGCTTTAAGAACATGGGAGGTTAAAATCAATGGCTAAAAAGTCCATGATCGCCAAGTCCCAGCGGAAGCCTAAGTTCAGCACGCGCGCATACACGCGTTGTCGTATCTGCGGACGCCCGCATTCCGTTTTGCGGAAATTCGGCATGTGCCGGATTTGCTTCCGTGAACTGGCATACAAGGGACAATTGCCTGGCGTAAAGAAGGCCAGCTGGTAATATAGGAGCATAGGAAGGAGGTAGTCAGTTATGGTGATGACTGATCCGATTGCAGACATGCTTACTCGTATTCGCAACGCGAATATGGTAGGTCACGAGAAAGTCGAAATTCCTGGATCGAATCTCAAGCGTCAAATCGCTGAAATTCTGAAGCGTGAAGGATTTATCCGCGACGCTGAGTTTATTCCCGATAACAAGCAGGGGGTTATCCGCCTGTTCCTCAAGTACGGTCCAAATAACGAACGTGTTATTACCGGCCTGAAGCGTATTTCGAAGCCAGGTCTTCGTGTCTACGTTCAGCGTGAACAGATTCCCAGAGTGCTCGGAGGATTGGGAATCGCGATTATTTCCACATCGAAAGGTCTTATGACCGATAAAGAAGCCCGCCGCGCACACGTGGGCGGCGAAGTGGTTTGCTACGTTTGGTAATCTCGACGAGATCGGAGGTGGAATGAATGTCTCGTATTGGAAAGAAACCGATCGCTATTCCAAGCGGCGTTGAAGTGAAATACGATAATGGGACCCTGACGGTCAAAGGCCCGAAAGGCACCCTGACTCGTGACCTGCATAAAGAAATGATCGTTAAGATTGAAGACAACCAGATTACGGTTGAACGACCGTCCGAAGAAAAGCTTCACCGCAGTCTGCACGGAACCACCCGTACCGTGATCAACAACATGGTCGAAGGGGTTACCAAAGGGTTTGAAAAGAAGCTGGAACTCGTGGGCGTTGGATATCGTGCTGCCAAAGCTGGCAACAAGATAACTTTGTCCCTGGGATTCTCCCATCCGGTTGAGGTTGTTCCGGAACAGGGCATTGAAATCGACGTGGAAGGCACCAACAAGTTGATCATCAAAGGGATCAACAAGGAACAAGTTGGAGCAGTTGCTGCGAAAATTCGTTCTCTGCGTGAACCGGAACCTTACAAGGGCAAAGGGATCAAGTATGAAAACGAAGTCATTCGTCGTAAAGTCGGTAAAACCGGTAAGAAATAATCGACTCGCAGCCTGAAGGGAGTGAAAATCGCATGATCAGCAAACCTGACAAGAACATTGCGCGCAAGCGACGTCATGCACGGGTTCGCAAGAAAGTATTCGGTACCGCTGAACGTCCGCGTTTGAATGTGTTTCGTTCCAACCAGCACATTTACGCGCAATTGATCGATGATACAAAGGGCGTAACGTTGGTTTCCGCATCGACTGTTGACAAGGAATTGAAAGGGCAGTTCGAAAACGGCGGAAACATCAATGCAGCTCAAAAAGTGGGCGAACTGGTTGCAAAACGCGCCCTCGAAAAAGGGTACAAATCGGTCGTGTTTGACCGCGGCGGATATCTTTATCATGGACGGATTCAGGCATTGGCGGACGCTGCTCGCGAAGCAGGTCTGGAATTCTAAACGCGAAGGAGGGAACTACATGCGTATTGATCCGAATCAACTCGAACTTTCGGAAAAAGTGGTTGCCATCAACCGTGTTGCGAAAGTCGTAAAAGGCGGTCGCCGGTTCAGTTTCTCGGCGCTCGTTATTGTTGGCGATGGAAACGGTCACGTAGGCGCAGGTCTCGGAAAAGCGGCTGAAGTGCCGGATGCCATCCGCAAGGGAATTGAAGATGCTAAGAAAAACCTGATATCCGTTCCGATCGTCGGAACCACCGTTCCTCACGAAGTGATCGGCCATTTCGGAGCAGGCAGAGTGCTGATCAAACCGGCTTCCGAAGGTACCGGAGTGATCGCGGGCGGTCCGGCACGTGCTGTGTTGGAATTGGCAGGCGTGAAAGATATCGTGACCAAATCTCTTGGTTCTTCCAATGCCATGAATATGGTGAATGCAACTTTGGATGGACTGAAGCGTCTGAAGCGTCCGGAGGAAGTTGCAAAACTTCGCGGCAAGTCTGTAGAAGAACTCTTGGGTTAAGGAGGGGAATATCGTGTCTAAAAAATTGGAGATTACCCTCAAGCGCAGCGTGATCGGACGTCCGGAAGACCAGCGTCTGACTGTAAAGACTCTCGGACTGCGCAAGCTGCACCAAACCGTAGTTCAACCTGACAATGCTGCTATCCGAGGTATGGTGAACAAGGTCAGCCACCTCGTTGAAGTGAAAGAGATCTCGGAATAACGAGAAACGAAAGCTCAAGGAGGTGTACGTATGAAACTGCATGAACTCAGCCCGGCAGCGGGATCCAAGAAGACCCGCAAACGCGTGGGACGTGGTATCGGTTCCGGTCTTGGCAAAACTGCCGGTCGCGGCCACAAAGGTCAGTGGGCACGTTCCGGCGGCGGAGTGCGTCCGGGATTTGAAGGCGGTCAAACTCCTTTGTACCGTCGTCTCCCGAAGCGCGGCTTTACCAATGCTCCTTTCAAGAAGGAGCTGGTGGAAGTCAACGTTTCCAAGCTCAATCAATTTGAGGCAGGAACTGTTGTTACTCCGGAAAAGCTGATCGAAGCCAAAGTGATCAAGAACGTGAAAGATGGCGTAAAAATTTTGGGGCAGGGAGACATCACGGTTGCTCTTACCGTTCAAGCTCAAGGATTCTCCGCTTCGGCAAAAGAGAAGATTGAAGCTGCTGGCGGTAAAGCCGAGGTGATCTAACATGTTCTCGACGCTGAGAAATATATTCAAAGTTTCCGATTTGCGCCGGCGTGTACTGTTCACGCTGGCCATGTTGGCAGTTTTTCGCATCGGGTCCTACATTCCGGTTCCGAACGTGAATGCGAAAATGTTTGATCCTACGCAAAACGCATTTTTGGGGATTTTGAACACCTTTTCCGGCGGTGCTTTGCAAAATTTCTCGATTTTTGCGATGTCGATCACGCCCTATATTACCGCCTCCATTATTGTTCAGCTGCTTTCGATGGACGTGATTCCAAAGTTTGCGGAATGGAATAAGGAAGGCGAACACGGGCGCCGTAAACTGGCGCAGATCACCCGGTATCTGACGGTGGTTCTGGGATTGATTCAAGCAATCGGTTTTTCACTGTCCTTTGACCGGATGATCCCAGGGTTGATTATCGACAAGAGCGTTTCCACTTTTGCCTTGATTGCCATCACGCTCACTGCAGGAACGGCATTTCTCATGTGGCTGGGTGAGCAAATCACTGAAAAGGGGATCGGGAACGGAATCTCACTGATTATATTTGCGGGGATTATTGCCCAAGTGGCACCTGGTATCAACAGCATCTATAACACCTGGTTCTATCCTCATCCGGAAAGGCTGTTCCTGAATCTTGTGTTCGTAGCGCTGCTGCTGCTTGGGATCGTCATAGTTATCATTGGCGTCATCTATGTGCAGCAAGGTGTTCGCCGCATTCCCGTTCAATACGCAAAGCGTGTTGTCGGAAACAAGTCTTATGGCGGCCAAACCACTCACATTCCGTTAAAGGTGAACGCAGCGGGTGTGATCCCGGTGATTTTCGCCACCTCGCTGCTCATTTTCCCGACAACGGTGGCCAGCTGGTTTCCGCAGAATGCTGTAGGGCAGTGGTTTATGACCTACTTTGCTCCAACACATTGGTTTTATGTAACACTGGAAGTATTGCTGATCATCGGATTTACCTATTTCTATACGGCGGTTCAAATCAATCCGGAGCAGTTGGCTGACAATATGCGCAAGAATGCCGGATATATTCCTGGTGTCCGACCCGGGAAGCCCACTGAACAGTTCATTACTCGCGTGATGAATCGTATAACATTAGCGGGTGCTTTGTTTCTGGCGGCCGTATCCGTTCTCCCTATTCTATTCACCAACGTAACGGCCTTAAATCTGTATTTTGGCGGCACGTCGCTGTTGATCGTTGTGAGTGTGGCTCTTGAAACGATGAAGCAGCTGGAGAGTCAGTTGCTCCAACGTCACTATAAAGGGTTTATCAGATAGAAAGACCAAGGTTGAATAAGGGAGGCGGGAAAATATGCAAGTCATTTTCATGGGCTTGCCAGGTGCAGGCAAAGGAACTCAGGCCGAAAGAATCGTTGAACAGTTTGGCATACCGCATATCTCTACTGGAGATATATTCAGGGCAGCCATGTCGCAAGGCACTCCGTTGGGGCTAAAAGCAAAGGAATATGTTGACAAGGGACAATTGGTTCCCGATGATGTTACAATCGGCATTGTTCGTGAACGGTTGAGTCAACCGGATACGGAAAAAGGCTTTTTGTTGGACGGGTTCCCGCGAACCGTACCTCAAGCTGAAGCTTTGGACCAGGCATTGGTTGAGATGGGACGCAAAATCGATGTTGTAATTCATCTCAAGGTGGACCGGGAGTTGCTGCTGGATCGCTTGACAGGGCGTCGGATCTGCAAGTCGTGTGGTTCTACGTACCATGTTATTTTCAATCCGCCCCAAGTGGAAGGGAAATGCGACAAGTGCGGCGGTGAACTCTACCAGCGTGCAGACGACTCTGTCGAAACGGTTGCAACCCGGCTGGATGTGAACATCAAACAGCAGGAACCGCTGCTTCATTACTATGAAGGCAAAGGCCTGCTTCGCACCGTAGATGGTGAAGCTGAAATCGATGATGTGTTCGAACAGATATCAAACATCCTTCGAGGTGTGGAATGATTGTCTGCAAGTCAAAAACCGAACTGGATTTGATGCGAGAGGCCGGACGTATTGTGGCACTCACTCATCAGGAACTGGCCAAAGCCATTCGACCTGGTATCACCACGCAGGAACTTGACCGGATAGCGGAGGAATTTATTCGCAGTCACGGTGCTGTCCCGTCGTTTAAAGGATATCACGGGTATCCGGCTTCCATTTGTGCCTCAGTAAATGAGGAGTTGGTTCACGGAATTCCAGGTCCCAGAACCCTCAAAGACGGTGATATCATCTCAATCGATATTGGCGCTTACATCCATGGCTTTCATGGAGACTCCGCCTGGACATATCCGGTAGGCACCATATCGGATGAAGCCGCAAAGCTGCTTCAAGTGACAGAGGAGTCCCTTTTCAAGGGAATTGAGCAGGCCATTGAAGGAAACCGGCTCTCTGATATCGGTCATGCGGTGCAAAAACATGTGGAAGCGGCTGGATTTTCCGTTGTCCGCGATTATGTGGGCCACGGAATTGGCAGTCAGATGCATGAAGATCCGCAGATACCGAACTACGGACCTCCAAACAAAGGTCCGCGGTTAAAAGTCGGGATGACGCTTGCGATTGAGCCGATGGTCAATGTGGGGACTTACCATTGCAAAACACTGCCTGACAATTGGACGGTCGTAACGGCTGACCAGTCACTGGCTGCACATTTTGAACACACGGTCGCGATAACGGAAAACGGTCCCGAAATTCTAACCCGTTTGTAAGGTGGATACGGATGACTGTTCAAGTGCCTGAACCGATCCTCGGTCAAATCGTGGAAGTGATCAAAGGGAGAGAAACCGGTCAATATGCCATCATCGTCGGTCTGCTGAACGAAAGGTTCGTTCTGCTGGCTGACGGCGACAAGCGCAAATTTGATCAGCCCAAAAGAAAGAATTTGCAGCATATCCGATTTACAGGCGAGATGGCAATGGAAGTTTTTGAGAGTATTCAGGAGACAGGTCGTGTAACCAATTCCAAATTGCGATTCTGCCTCAATCGCTTTGAAAGCCAGCAGAATCCGGATCATGCCTCGGTTAAGGGGGAGTGCACAAATGGCGAAAGATGATGTGATTGAAGTCGAAGGTACTGTTATAGAACCTTTGCCAAATGCGATGTTTCGGGTTGAATTGGAAAATGGCCATAAAATTCTGGCTCATGTCTCGGGTAAGATTCGCATGAATTACATCCGGATCCTGCCGGGAGACAGGGTAACGGTTGAATTGTCGCCATACGATTTGACACGTGGCCGCATCACATACCGGTTTAAGTAAGGACTTGCATAAAGGAGGGATCACCGCGATGAAAGTACGGCCGTCTGTTAAGCCCATCTGCGAAAAATGCAAGATCATTCGTCGCAAAGGGGCGGTCATGGTCATCTGCGAAAATCCGAAACACAAACAGAAGCAAGGCTAAGACAATTCGTTGAAAGCCAGCCGGGAGCGGAATAGAGCGGCTGTCCCCTGATCGGTGTGGGGGATTCTATTCATCTCCATGCTGTTTGAAATACATGTATCACTTGGTATATAATTTAACTTTGAGATTGCTTTGGGAGGTGTAACAGCTACATGGCACGTATTGCAGGTGTTGACTTGCCGCGTGATAAGCGAGTGGAAATCGCTTTAACCTATATTTTCGGTATTGGTCGTGCAACGTCCAATCAAGTTCTGGCTGAGACCGGCATCAATCCGGATACTCGCGTCCGGGACCTCACGGAAGAGGAAGTAAGCAAACTGCGTGAAGTGATCGATAAGACCCTCAAGGTAGAAGGGGATCTCCGTCGTGAAATTGCATTGAATATCAAGCGTTTGATCGAAATCGGCTCCTATCGTGGCGTTCGCCACCGGAAAGGTCTTCCGGTTCGCGGTCAGCGTACCAAAACTAACGCCCGTACCCGTAAGGGTCCGCGCCGGACTGTTGCCGGCAAGAAAAAGTAAAAGGGGGGTAATTCGAGCATGGCAAAAGCTGCTGCAAAAGGCCGCGGTAAAGCTGCGACCCGCACCAAGCGCCGCGATCGCAAGAATGTTGAATCCGGCATTGCACACATTCGTTCCACGTTTAACAATACCATCGTGACCATTACCGACCCCGCCGGCAATGCAATTTCATGGGCAAGTGCAGGCGGACTCGGCTTTAAAGGGTCTCGTAAATCCACTCCGTTCGCAGCTCAAATGGCAGCTGAATCTGCGGCACAAGCTGCAATGGAACATGGAATGAAATCGGTTGAAGTTTACGTAAAAGGACCTGGCGCTGGCCGTGAAGCGGCAATTCGTTCCCTGCAGGCCGCTGGTCTGGAAGTGGCGATGATTCGCGACGTAACTCCGATTCCTCACAACGGATGCCGTCCTCCGAAGCGTCGTCGTGTGTAACGTAACTTCTTAGTATATGACAATTCAGTCATACTATACGTGATTTTGTATAATCTTAACAGGAGGTGTCAACACTAGACATGGCAAGATACACTGGAGCCGTCTGCCGTTTGTGCCGACGTGAAGGAGTAAAACTGTATCTCAAAGGTGAGCGCTGCTACAGCGATAAATGTGCCATCGACCGCCGTCCATATGCTCCTGGCCAGCATGGACAAGGTCGCAAGAAAATATCCGAATACGGACTCCAGCTTCGTGAGAAGCAAAAAGCACGCCGTGTTTACGGTGTCCTTGAAAAACAATTCCGCAGTTACTACGAGGAAGCTGCTCGTCGGAAAGGCATTACCGGCGAAACATTGCTTCAGATTCTCGAAAGCCGTCTGGACAACGTGGTGTACCGTCTTGGCTTTGCCGCTTCCCGTCCGGAAGCTCGCCAACTGGTTCGTCACGGCCACTTTACCGTTAACGGCAAGCGTGTGGACATCCCGTCCTACCTGACCAAAACGGGTGACGTTATTGCTTTTAGCGAGAAGAGCCAAGAGTCTCCGCGTGTTAAAGAACTCCTTGAAGCTGCTGAAGGCAAAACTGTTCTTGGCTGGCTCGAGCGCGATCTGAATGCAAAGTCCGGTCGTGTTGTTCGTTTTCCGGCTCGTGAAGAAATCGACATTCCGGTTACGGAACAGATGATTGTCGAATTGTATTCACGTTAATGGGTTCATCATTGATTTTCCATTTTTGATTGGCCGAGCTCGTGGTACCAGCTTTGCATCAGTTGTCGAGAAGGAGGTTACTGCATGATCGAGATTGAAAAGCCGAAAATTGAGGCGGTTGAAATCAGCGCCGACGGAACATATGGGAAGTTTGTGGTAGAGCCGTTAGAACGCGGGTACGGTACAACTTTGGGCAACTCCTTGCGCCGAATTTTGTTGTCCTCTTTGCCTGGTGCTGCGGCCACTTCGGTCAAGATAGAGGGAGTACTCCATGAATTCTCGACGGTTCCGGGAGTGGTTGAAGATACAACCGAAATCATCCTCAATTTAAAGCGGCTTTCGTTAAAAATACATTCCGACGAGGATAAAACGTTGGTAATCGAGGCAGAAGGGCCCGGAACCATTACCGCTGCCGACATTCAGGCGGATTCGGACGTCGAAGTTCTGAACCAGGATCTGCATATTGCCACGTTGGCTGACGGAGCGAAGTTCTATATGGAGATCAAGGCAAGCCGGGGACGCGGATATGTTCCTGCCGACCGCAACAAGCGTGAGGACATGGAAATTGGCGTAATTCCCATCGATTCCATCTTCACTCCGATCTCTCGTGTAAACTACAGTGTGGAAAATACCCGTGTCGGACAAGTAACCAACTACGACAAACTGACCCTTGAGCTGTGGACCGACGGGAGTATTCGTCCGGATGAAGCGGTTAGCTTGGCCGCTAAAATTCTGAATGAACACCTGATGTTGTTCGTAGGTTTGACCGATAAAGTAAAAGATACGGAGATTATGGTAGAGAAGGAAGACGACAAGAAAGAAAAAGTTCTCGAGATGACCATCGAAGAATTGGATCTTTCCGTCCGATCCTACAACTGCCTTAAGCGGGCGGGTATTAACACCGTTCAGGAGTTGTGCAACAAGACCGAGGAAGAAATGATGAAAGTACGGAACCTCGGCCGCAAGTCCCTTGAGGAAGTGCAAGAAAAGCTTGCAGAACTTGGTCTGTCTCTCCGGCAAGAAGACTAAAGAGGAAGCCCCGTTAAGAGCGGTCGCGTCCGTGCGACCAACACGGGATAAAACATCCTGTTTTAAAGGAGGGAAATGAAGTGGCGTATCGCAAGTTGAATCGGCGTACGGGAGCACGGAAAGCCCTTTTCCGCGACCTCGTTACCGATCTCTTTATCTATGAGCGCATTGAAACTACGGAAGCAAAAGCGAAAGAAATCCGTTCGATTGCAGAAAAAATGATCACCCTTGCAAAGCGGGGCGACCTGCATGCTCGCCGTCAGGTGGCATCGTTTGTTCGTCCGGAAACGGCTGACGCAACCACAGGCCAGGATGCGGTCCAAAAACTGTTCTCTGACATTGCTCCCCGTTTTGCGGAGCGTCAGGGTGGATATACCCGCATTCTGAAAATGGGACCCCGTCGTGGAGACGGTGCCCCGATGGCAATCCTGGAACTTGTAAAGTGATTTTGAAAAGGGAATGACCTGTGTCATCCCTTTTTTTATGAAATTTTATGAGAAGTGGGATATTTGATAAGGGCGGGAGTGGCTGTGCGGAACATCAAGTTGACAATCGCATATGATGGGACAGATTTTCACGGGTTCCAGGCGCAACCGCAGTTGCGTACGGTCCAGGGGACTCTGGAGGATGCTCTGGAAAGGCTTACTGGGGCAAGGATTCAAGTGAATGGCTCCGGAAGAACTGACGCCGGTGTCCATGCTTGGGGACAAATTGTGAACTTTCATACGGACTCGCGAATTCCCCTTGAAAAATGGCCCATAGCGATGAATGTCAATTTGCCGAATGACGTAATTGTACGCCAGGCGGAAGAAGTCCCGCCTGCGTTTCATGCCCGTTTTGACGCAACCGGCAAAGTCTACCGCTATCAGATGGATCTTGGAACCTATCCGGACGTTTTTGCCAGGCGATATGCATGGCATGTTCCCTATCGTTTGAATCTGAGCAGAATGCAGAAAGCAGCAGAGCATTTGGTAGGGTCCCATGATTTCACCAGTTTCTGCAATGCAGCCACACCGGTGGATGACAAAGTCAGAGAGATTCATGGGATTTCCTTTGAAACAAGAGCTCATCTTCTGCAAATCACAGTAACCGGATCCGGCTTTTTGTGGAATATGGTCCGGATTATGGCAGGCACTCTGGCAGACGTCGGGAGAGGTCGGATTGAACCGGAGGAAATACCTGAGATACTGGCAGCAAAGGATCGTACGAAAGCGGGGGTTACTGCTCCTGCACATGGGCTCACTTTGTTCGAAGTCATCTATCCAAAAGTTTAAAAAATAAATGAATCGCAGCTTGACTCGGCCCTTTTGAACCGATAAAATAGTAGTGTTGTTTAAACCCGCTATTCCCACTAGCCCCGGTTTAAACTGTGATTGAGTTAGGAGGAAATATCATGCGTACTACTTACATGGCGAAACCTAACGCTGTGGAACGTAAATGGTACATCATCGATGCAGAAGGCAAAACGGTTGGTCGTCTGGCAACTGAAATTGCCTCCATTCTGCGCGGTAAACATAAGCCTGAGTTCACTCCACATGTGGACACCGGCGATTTCGTAATCGTAATCAATGCTGAGAAAGTAGTATTCACCGGCAAGAAGCTGCATTCGAAGATTTACCGCCGTCACTCCTTGTATCCGGGCGGTTTGAAGGAAATATCTGCTGCTGACATGCTGAAGAACAAGCCTGAGCGAGTTCTGTTCTCGGCTGTAAAAGGCATGCTTCCGAAGAACAGTCTGGGTGCCAAGATGCTCACAAAACTCCGCGTATATGCAGGGACTGAGCATCCGCACAGCGCACAACAACCGATTCCCTGGGAATCAGCGAACTAATTAAGAGGAGGTTGGCCCTGTGGCTCAAGTACAATATTGGGGTACCGGTCGTCGCAAGCACTCCGTTGCTCGCGTACGTCTCGTGCCGGGTGATGGCAAAATTCTCGTAAATCGTCGCAACCTGGATGACTATTTTGGTCTTGAAACTTTGAAGATGATTGTGAAGCAGCCGTTGGTTCTTACTGAAATGGTTGGCAAATATGATGTGCTTTGCAACGTGCATGGCGGTGGCATTTCTGGCCAAGCAGGCGCAATCCGTCACGGAATTGCACGCGCGTTGCTGAAAGTCGACGCTGAGATGCGTCCGGCTTTGAAGAAAGCTGGATTCCTGACCCGCGATCCGCGGATGAAAGAACGGAAAAAGTACGGACTCAAAGCCGCACGCCGGGCGCCGCAGTTTTCCAAGCGTTAATTCTACGGAGCGCATGATTTGGGACACCCTTGGGTGTCCTTTTTGCATTTCTGTGATCTGCGTCATCTTGGATTTAAGGAATGGACGGGAATGGTTTGCCCCAAATCTGTCATATATATGTGAGAGGATAGAGGCAGACAAGGGGGGCCTGTATGATTCTCAAAAACGAATGGCGTACCATATCCATAGTCGCCGGAACGTTGGCCATCATTATGTTCATTGTGAATGTGGTTACGGCTGACATTCCCATCACCAAGTTATGGCCCTGGAGCGCACCCCTTTCAGGTTACACCATCGTGATTGATCCCGGTCATGGCGGTCCGGACGGGGGGGCGGTTGCCGCAGACGGGACGATTGAAAAAACGATAACTTTAACGGTGTCTCAGTACCTGCGGGATTACCTCCAACAAGCGGGCGCTTACGTGATCATGACGCGAGACGACGACAGGGATCTTGCCAGTCCGGAGACAAAAGGCTACAGCAAACGGAAATGGGAGGACCTGAAAGAACGCTTGAGCATCATTCGTGAAAATAACGCAAGCATGTTCTGTTCCATTCATCTGAATTCCAATCCCGGCGGTGGTAAAGGAGCACAGGTATTTTACGACACGGAACTGGAAGCCAGCAAATTGTTGGCTCAAGCGATCCAGTCCCAATTCCAAAAGCAATTGAACAGCAAACGGGCGATTGAGCCGCAGGAAGATCTGTATTTGTTGCGCAATTCACATGTGCCGGCTGTTCTTGCCGAAGTCGGGTTTTTGTCAAATACGGCGGAACTCGCTTTGTTGAAACAAAAATCGTATCAAAAGAAAATCGCTTATTCCATGTATCAGGGGATACTGGAATATGTAACGAGTTCGCAAACAGGAAAATAAACCGTTTGTGCCGTCAGTCACAAAGGGGTAAAATGAGAATTACGAGATAGTGGAGGTGATCTGATGATTACGGAACAAGCGATTATGGATGCATTGCGGAAAGTGGAAGACCCAGAGGTTCATCGAAGCATTGTCGAATTGGGAATGGTCAAGCGGGTAGAAATCCAGGGTGACCATGTGGCAGTTGAAGTCCTGCTGACCGTGGCCGGATGCCCGCTTCGAAATAAAATCGATCAGGATGTGAGGGCTGCTCTGGCATCTGTGCCTGGAGTCCGTTCCTACGATGTGTTCCTGGGCACAATGTCGGATGAAGAACGCAAGCAGTTTGCCGCCAAAGTACGGGCGGGTCAAGCGGACCCCCTGCAGATTGCAGGGCAACCGGAGGTACCGCCCCTGCTAAGGGATGATGCCAAAACAGTTTTTATTGCTGTAGCATCGGGCAAGGGCGGTGTGGGAAAATCAACCGCAACAGCCAACCTGGCTGTGGCTTTTTCCCGATTGGGGTACAAAGTAGGCGTTATCGATGCGGACATTTATGGATTCAGCTTGCCAAACATCTTCCAACTGGGAGATCGCAGACCCGCATTGGTGGAAAATATGCTGATGCCAGTCCAACAGGACGGTGTCAAAATTATATCCATGGGCTTCTTTGTTCATGACAACACGCCTGTCGTATGGCGCGGTCCGATGCTTGGCAAGATGCTTCGAAACTTCTTCTCGGAAGTCTATTGGGGCGACCTGGATGTGATGCTGCTTGATCTGCCGCCAGGAACAGGAGATGTGGCACTGGACGTTCACACCCTGCTGCCAAAAAGTAAAGAGGTAATCGTAACAACACCGCAATC
Source organism: Effusibacillus lacus (assembly GCF_002335525.1). NCBI lineage: Bacteria > Bacillati > Bacillota > Bacilli > Caryophanales > Alicyclobacillaceae > Effusibacillus > Effusibacillus lacus. The sequence continues at coordinate 458 of NZ_BDUF01000019.1, read as the reverse complement.
GAACGCGACGGAAGTGGCGGCCCGGGCAGGTACCATGGCGATCCGGACAAATCACGAAATCCTTGGCGTTATCGAGAACATGTCCTATTTTGAAGCAAACGGCGAGAGGCACTATATTTTCGGCAAAGGCGGCGGCGAAAGACTTGCCCGCGAGCTCAATACCGATTTGCTGGGGCAGATCCCGCTTGGGGTTGCGACCGCATCCGGCAGCGGCATCTTCCCAAATGGATCCGAACAAGCACAAATCTTTGAATCGATTGCCAAAAACGTGGCCAAGAAAGCCGGTCTACCAGCTCCTGCTGCAGCCGGTCACTAAAGAAAAAACTAAGGACAAACCCCCTCATTGTTGAGGGGGTTTGCGCTCTATGTGCGCCCGGCATGGGCGTTGTCTATAGGGTGCAAGTCCCGAGTGGTGAAGGCAACAGTAGCCATTAGCTTACGACAAGGGTGTCCACCGC
>NZ_BDUF01000018.1:34983-80455 GCF_002335525.1 Effusibacillus lacus | reverse complement strand
AACCCACCAACCATTTATTAACAATGGGCTTAGGGGGCTTAGTTTGGTATTGCCTTTTTACGTGAGTCTGTGGCCTTTAATTTTCAGGATAGATTTTAAGTGCAGTTCAGAAATAACAGAAAAATATATTGACTCAAAAATGAATGTAATAATATACTGATATCAGCAACAACGTGAAAATAACGTTATATAAAATATTGTTATATAATGATACGTTTTTCACGTTGAAAAAAGGGAGGATTCCAATTGGTTAAGTTGGTGGCAATCTATCGGAAACCGGAAAATGTGAAAGAGTTTGATGAACATTACCACAATGTGCATGCTCCGCTTGCGGCAAAGATGCCGGGCCTTGTCAAGCTGGAAGTCAACAAAGTCTATGGAACTCCCATGGGAGAAAGCGATCTTCATTTGATTGCAGAAATGTACTTTGAAACCAAAGAAGCCCTGGCAAATGCGTTATCTTCTCCGGAAGGGCGGGCAGCCGGAAAAGATTTGATGGGATTTGCAGGGAAATTGGTGTCGATGCACTTTGCCGAAGCGTTGTAGGTGAGCGGAGTGAGAAATCAGCTTACTGACGGGATGATTCACAAAAAGTACTATGAACAGATCTGTGAGAAAGTAAAGCAGGATCCGTTCGGCCGGTTTCTAGGCATAAAACTGGTGGAAGTCGGAGCGGGAACCGCCACAGCCGAATTGGATGTAACGGCGGACATGCTGAACGCTCACGGAACGACCCATGGTGCCGTTGTTTTTGCTCTGGCGGACTTCGTTTTCGCCGTTGCCTCAAATTCCTACGGGAAAACGTCGGTAGCCCTCTCAATGAACATCGGGTATCTTGCGGCAAGTTATGAAGGGACCCGGTTACGGGCTACAGCGGTTGAAGAAAGCCGGACCAATCGGACTTCCTGGTACCGGATAAGGGTTGAGAGCGATCAGGGGACCGTTGCGATTCTGGATGCTTTGGCATATCGGAAGAACGAGTATTTTATCCCTATGGAACAACCTGAATGAAAACGCTTCCAGACAAGTTTACGGAAAGGGGGGATCCGGTGAAAGCTGCAGGCGGCAACGCGATCAGCACCGAATCAAAGAACCGGTTCAATCATTACCTGGGAATTGAGATCCAACATCTGGACGACCAAGGATGCAAAGCGGCTTTGAAGATTCGCCCGGATTTTTACAATAGCATCGACGGGGTGGTTCACGGCGGCGTCACCAGCACTTTGGCCGATGTGGCTATGGGGTATGCGGCTGCTCCCCATGTCGACGGTGTGCAGCAATGCGTAACGGTGGAAAGCAAGATCAGCTATCTTGCACCGGCGCGAGGAGACTTGTTGCTGGCAGAGTCCAAGGTGATCAAAAGGGGTTCAAAAATAATCGTCATGGAAGCCCGCATAACAACGGGAGACGGTGAACTGGTGGCGGTGGCGCTGGGCACTTACGCACGTGTAAAGCCTAAGTGAGTAACCTCGTTACAGATAGGGGGTAAAATCCGATGATTTTTAATCCCGGTATAGAAACCATCTCACGGGAAGAACTGCAAAAGATTCAACTTGAAAGACTGAAAGAGACGGTAAAGCGCTGCTATGAGAATGTTCCATTTCACAAACGGAATTTTGACAATGCGAGGGTTCAACCGCAGGATATCCGAAGTCTTGACGATTTGCAGCGCCTTCCTTTCATGAAGAAAACCGATTTGCGCGAGAACTACCCCTTCAATCTGTTTGCCGTTGACATGAAAGAGGTGGTTCGGATTCACGGATCCTCAGGCACAAAAGGGAAACCCACCGTTGTGGGATATACCAGAAAGGACATCGAGAACTGGTCCGAAATTGTTGCCAGAGCGATTTGCTGCGCAGGCGGACGGCCGGGAGACATCTTCCACAATGCTTACGGATACGGATTGTTCACCGGCGGTCTTGGATTGCACTACGGAATCGAATATATGGGAGCTGTGGCGGTTCCGGTTTCCGGCGGGAACACTCCTCGCCAGATCACCTTGATACAGGACTTCGAACCGCGTGGAATCTCCGCAACGCCTTCCTATGTGCTCAACATTGTGGAAGAGATGGAAAGAATGGGCTTGGATCCGAGATCCACCAGTCTGGAATATGGAATCTTCGGCGCCGAACCGTGGTCGGAAGAGATGCGGGAACAACTGGAAGGAAAGCTGGGAATCAAAGCGGTTGACATCTATGGGTTGAGTGAAGTGATGGGTCCGGGGGTCTCCATTGAATGTCACGAAGCGCAAGATGGACTGCATATTGCGGAAGATCACTTCCTGGCGGAGATTATTGATCCCAATACCGGTGAAGTTCTCCCTTATGGTGAGGAAGGGGAACTCGTCTTCACTTCTTTGACCAAAGAAGCATTTCCGGTTATCCGCTACCGTACAGGCGACATTGCTTCCCTGAATCCGGAAAAATGCAAATGTGGACGCACAACCATTCGAATGTCGCGGATCAAAGGCCGCGTGGATGACATGTTGATTATTCGCGGCGTGAATGTATTCCCGACAGAGATTGAGTCTGTTCTTTTTGGCTTCAGACAATTGGCTCCCCACTATCAGGTTGTGATTGAACGTGAGGGGGCGCTGGACCGGTTTGAAGTCCATTGCGAGCTGGCCCAGGAGTATATGCTCAAGATCGGAGACCTTGAAAACAGCAGAGATGTTGCCGGTTTGCTGAAGGAAATCGGTCATGCCATGAAGAATGCGCTTGGCGTGTCAGTGATGGTAAAAGTTCACAAACCCAATTCGATCCCCCGCAGCGAAGGAAAAGCGATTCGGATTGTGGACAAAAGAAACAAAGTGGTGACCGGCAAACAGTCCTGAGGCGAAAGAGAGGAACTAGGATGGTCTACGAATTTATCAAAGTTTCGATAGATCAAGCTGTGGGGATCATTACGCTGAATCGCCCGGAGGTTCTGAACGCTCTTAACCTGAAGATGGTGGATGAAATTGTCGCCGAGTTGGAGCGGATGGACCGGGATGACAAGATTCGGGCCATTGTCATCACCGGGAACGACGCAGCATTTGCTGCCGGGGCGGATATCGCGGAAATGGCTGACGAAGCTGCCATCCCCATGTTGATAAAAGATCAGTTTGCGGTGTGGGACCGGATTGCCAAAGTTTCGAAACCGATCATTGCGGCGGTCAGTGGATTTGTACTCGGCGGCGGCTGCGAATTGATGATGAATTGCGATATTGTCATTGCCTCGGAAACCGCAAGGATAGGTCAACCGGAGGTCAAACTGGGAATCATGCCCGGAGCGGGGGGCACCCAACGTTTGACCAAAGCGGTGGGAAAAGTAAAGGCGATGGAGATGTTGATGACAGGGGAACCGATTCCTGCGGAAGAAGCGTTGAGGCACGGTCTCATCAACAAACTGGTTCCGGTCGAGGCGTATCTGCAAGAAGCGGTCAAACTGGCCAAGCAAATTGCCAAACAGCCGCCGGTGGCAGTCCGCCTGATCAAGAAGTCGGTCCTGAAGGCTATCGACACACCTTTGAATGAAGGGTTGGACTATGAACGCAACAGCTTCTATCTGTTGTTTGCAAGCGATGATAAGGCCGAAGGCATGAGAGCGTTTGGCGAGAAACGAAAACCGAATTTTGCGGGGCGATAGGGGATGGTTGGAATGTTCGGGACAATTGTCTATGAAGTTGAAGACAGCATTGCCAGAATTACGCTAAACCGCCCGGATAAGTTTAATGCTTTTACCGAACAAATGCATAAGGAAATGATCGAAGCTTTCAAACGGGCCGACAAGGACCCCGGGGTTCGCTGCATCGTGTTGACGGGTGCCGGCAAAGCGTTTAACGCTGGGCAGGATCTTGGCGATGTTCAGGGACAGGATATTGACTTCGGAGAATTTTTGCGAAAACGCTACAATCCGCTGATTACTCAAATGCGAAAGACCGAGAAGCCAATCCTGGCAGCAGTCAATGGAGTGGCCGCCGGGGCCGGCATGAGCCTGGCATTGGCTTGCGATATCCGGCTCGCTTCCGAGAAAGCGTCATTTGTGAATGTATTTGTGAGCATCGGGTTGGTTCCCGATTCCGGCGGGTGTTACTTCCTGCCAAGAATTGTGGGGATTGGGAAAGCATTGGAACTGGCCATGACCGGGGACAAAGTAACGGCCGAAGAAGCGTACCGCATCGGGTTGGTCTCGAAAGTGTATCCGGCCGAAACATTTGAAGCGGATACCATGGAATACGCCCGCAAACTGGCCAAACTGCCGACCAAAGCAATCGGTTTGATCAAACGCTCAATGTACAAAGGGCTTCACATGACTTTGGAAGAAACCCTGGAATATGAAGCGTTGGTTCAGGAAATTGCGGGGAGTACGGAAGACCATAAGGAAGGCGTAGCTGCCTTCTTTGAGAAAAGAACGCCTGTTTTCAAGGGGAAATAGGCTGTACGCAGGGGAGGGAGCCAAGTGAGAACACCGGTCATCATTGATGCTGTGCGAACGCCGATTGGGCGGTACGGCGGAGCGTTAAAAGATGTCCGTCCTGACGATTTGGGAGCCGTAGTCATCCGCAAACTTATGGAAAGAAATCCGTTTGACGCCGACCTAATTGATGACGTGATCTTCGGATGCGCCAATCAGGCCGGTGAAGACAACCGGGATGTGGCGAGAATGTCCGTCTTGTTGGCGGGTCTTCCGGTGACTGTTCCCGGAGTGACCGTCAATCGGCTTTGCGGCTCCGGTCTTGAGGCAGTGAATCAATGTGCCAATGCAATCGAAGCAGGACGGGGACAAGTGTACATCGCCGGCGGTACGGAAAGTATGACAAGGGCCCCCTTTGTAATGTTGAAATCCGACAGTTCATTCCCTCGCGGGAATCAGCAGATGTTTGACACCACGATCGGTTGGCGATTCGTCAATCCGAAACTGGCAGACAGGTACTACCCCTACAGCATGGGCGAGACTGCCGAAAATGTGGCCGAGCAGTATGGCATCAGCCGGGAAGACCAGGATACATTCGCGCTGATGAGTCAGCAGAAATATGCGAAAGCCTTGGCGGAAGGCAAATTCAACGACGAAATGGTTCCGGTTGAAATCCCGGGTCGCAAAGGTGAGATCACAATCTTTGATCGGGATGAGCATCCTCGTCCTGATACAACCCTGGAACAGTTGGCCAGGCTCAAACCCGCTTTCCGTAAAGGGGGAACGGTAACCGCCGGTAACTCATCGGGTGTGAATGATGGTGCGGCTGCCCTGTTGCTCATGGAGCAGGAGACGGCAGTGCGGCTGGGTTTCAAACCAAGAGCCCGCGTAGTGGCTTCAGCGGTTGCGGGTGTTGACCCATCCGTCATGGGAATCGGACCAGTGCCTGCTGCACGAAAAGTATTGAAGCAAGCGGATTTAAGACTCGAGGACATGGATCTGATCGAAATCAATGAAGCGTTTGCAGCTCAAGCATTGGCCTGCGCCCGTGAGTTGAATGTAGATCCCCAACGTTTAAATGTAAACGGAGGGGCGATTGCTATCGGCCATCCGCTAGGATGCAGCGGAGCCCGAATTCTTGCCACTTTGCTGAATGAAATGGAACGACGAAACGTCCGCTACGGCTTGGCCGCCATGTGTATAGGCGTCGGACAGGGAATTGCCACGATTATCGAACGCTGCTGATCTGAACGTACTCATCGAAACGGTTTGGAAGGAGGCGTTTTCCATAAAATCGGGCCTGCTGCCGGGAGTTGTAACGGAATTCACAGTTACTGTAACGGAAGATATGCGTCCATCCTTTGACGGCCAGGTGATTCACGATGTGATGTCCACCGTGTCCATGATCCATTTCATGGAACTGGCGGGTCGAAAAATCATCCTCCCTTTCCTGGAAGAGGGGGAAGAAGGGGCGGGATTCGCCATCGACGTAAGACATGTGGGGCCGGCCGTGGTAGGGCAGGAGGTGACTTTTCGCGCAATCTGCACGGAGGTAACCTCAAAACGGGTAGTCTGTGGCGTCCTGGCCGGGACGAAATGGAATCTGGTCGGCAAAGGGTCTTTCACGCAGGCGATCTTTCAAAAGCGGGACATGATCCAACGTATTGAAGAATTGCAAAACAGGCTGAAAGCGGAAAACGTTCCTTAGCTGTTCATGATTCTGGAGAGAAACAATTCGATTTCCTTTGCCGTATAGAATTGTCCCTGATCTCCTTCGTCAGCAAGGACCAAAGACGGAGGCATCGAATACAACTCGGCGTCTTCCGGGGAATACATGACCAGTTGCACCATCTGGCCATTGGGAAAGTGCCAGGTTACCAGTTCATAATTCTTTCCGGCGCTGTTTTCCACGTGGATGATGTGTTCTGAGAAGGGATAGTTTTGTTCAGCTTTTGCAATCAGCTTCATTGAATTTGCCACCTCGCTTTTCTTGTCGGAAATATAACGATTTTTGATTTATACGTTACAATAACATTATATAAAAAATTGGATCCAAATATAAACACAATTCCGGAATATTATTTCGAACATTTTATGAATATCTATAATGTTTCTCGTTCACTCCGTTTTACAGCTGATATATTTTTGCTGTTATAATAACTGGTACTGACACAATAAGTTTTCAGACCTGAAATGGAGTGAATCGATTTGAAACCGCAATCTCTTCTTTTCACCATATACGGCGAGTATGTACGCCACCATGGAGGTGAAATCTGGGTAGGCAGCTTAACCCGTTTGATGGGTGAGTTTGGAATGTCGGAACAGGCGGTGCGTGTCGCCATCTCAAGGATTGTCAGCCAGGGATGGCTGAAAGCGAGGAAAATCGGCAACCGGTCCTACTATTCCATGACTCCCCGAGGGAAGAAGCGTTTGGATGAGGCAGGTGCCCGGATTTACAAGCAGACATCAGCCGAATGGAATGGCAAATGGTGTATCGCAACCTATAACATCCCGGAAAAGAAACGGGCGATTCGCGATCAACTGCGAAAAGAACTTTCCTGGATGGGATTCGGGATGCTGGCCAACAGTACCTGGATCAGCCCGCATGATTTGGCTGAACGCGTGAAGGAAATTGCCGAGTCCTACAATATTTCCGATCATGTTGAGATTTTCACCTCGGAATATATGGGGATCGGCACAGACAAGCAACTTGTGGAGAAATGCTGGAATCTTGATGAGATCAACGACGCTTACCGGAAATTTATCCGTCAGTACCAGCCGCAATATGAAAAGCTTCGGGAGCAAATCATCCGGAACCAGGAGATTTCGGACAGCAAGTGCTTTGTAGAAAAGACAGAACTGGTGCACGAATACCGCAAGTTTCTGTTTATTGACCCCAGTCTGCCGGATGAGTTGCTGCCCGATTTTTGGGTGGGGCGAGAGGCAGACCAATTGTTCCGTGATTATTACTCGTTGCTCGATCCGGGTGCGGTCCGGTTTTTCCTGAGTGTATTTGAAACCGCTCCGAACAAGAAATAGGCAATTTACAGAATCGAGTGGGAGGTCGATCCTTATCGAGTCCCTTACGGCCTCCTTCCCATTTTTTCAAACCGGACAATTTAAAACAGATGAGGAGGGGGCTATAATGACGGAATTTTTCCAATATATAGTCAATGGTTTCGTTGTTGGCGGGGTTTATGCCATCGTGGCTGTGGGCTTTGTAACCATTTACAACGTCAGCAGGGTGATCAATTTGGCGCAGGGTGAGTTTCTGATGCTGGGCAGCATGCTGACCGTTTCCTTCATAAGCATGCAGGTTCCTTACGGGGTCGCCATGCTTCTCGCCATCCTGATGGTAACGGGGCTTGGCATTCTGATGCAGAAATATGTTGTCGGGGTGGCCAGGCAAGCGACACCTTTAAGTCTTATTATCCTTACCATCGGCGTATCGATATTGATTCGGGGCATCGCCAGTCAGATCTGGGGCAAGGACTCTTACAGCCTGGAACCGTTAACCGGGAATGAACCCCTGGCGATAGGCGGAGTCAGCATTGCCCGGCAAAGTGTCTGGATTGTGCTCTCCGTACTGGTCATTCTTATCTTCCTCTGGTATCTGATGGAGAAAACGATGATCGGCAAAAAAATCAAAGCTTGTTCCGTCAATCCGTTAGCTGCCAGATTAATGGGAGTGAGCCCCCCCAGGATGACAATGCTTGCATTTGCCATCAGCGCAGCGACGGGTGCGTTGGCTGGGATTGTGATCGCGCCCCTGAGTGTCACCTCCTATGATGCTGGCATTTTGTTGGGCATCAAAGGGTTCTCGGCTGCGATATTTGGCGGATTGGGAAGCCCGATTGGAGCGACGGTGGCCGGATTGCTCTTGGGATTAATGGAATCTCTTGGTGCGGGACTGATCAGTTCGGGGGTAAAAGATGCCATTGCCTTCCTGGTGCTGATTGCCGTTTTGTTGATCAGGCCAACAGGACTGTTTGGGGAACGGAACGTAGGGAAAGGAGGCCTGTAGTATGCCGGGAAGAGTCAAAACATTTAGAAAAGATCTTCTTGCTTATCTCCTGATTGTGGTTCTGTTCCCATTCTTGCTGTCGGACGATTATTACCATTCAGTGGGGGTAATCGTCGGTTTGCACGCGATCGTTGCCATTGGACTGGGGCTCGTTATGGGCTTGGCTGGCCAGATCTCACTGGGGCAAGCGGGATTCTGGGGAATCGGGGCTTACACTTCGGCTGTTTTGTCTGCAAAATATGGGATCTCTCCAGTACTGGGGATCCTGGCGGGAGCGATTGTCCCCGGAATCGTCGCTTTCTTCGTTGCGCGGGCAATTGCCGGATTGCAAGGGTATTATCTGGCAATGGCCACACTGGCCTTCGGGTATATCGTGCAAATCGGAATCACGGAGTGGGAATCGGTTACGGGCGGTGCCAACGGAATGATCAGCATCCCGTCGCTGGATGTCTTCGGGATTGGTACCAGCGAAGTCAGCATGTACTACCTGGTATGGGGTGTCGTTACACTCGTTCTGCTGTTTTCCCTTAACATTATGAACTCACGTGTGGGCCGTGCATACCGTGCCATTCACAAAAGTGAAATTGCCGCCACTTCGATGGGGATCCACGTTGCTCATTTCAAACTGGGTGCCTTTGTAGCAAGCGGAATGTTTGCCGGTATTTCGGGTGCTCTATATGCCCACTACATGGGAATACTTGACCCGCAACCATTCGGACTGCACGAATCCATCAAATTTCTGACGATGGTGGTGATCGGAGGGATGAGCAGTATCTGGGGAGCCTTGATCGGCGCTGTGATTATCAATGCCATCAGTGAGGTGTTGCTTGTCTTGAGCGAGCATTTCCCATGGCTGAAAGGTGATATTGACACCATCGTATTCGGTGCCATTCTGGTCGCGATCATCATGTTTATGCCGGAAGGATTGGTTCCCCGTTTGCGGTCTTGGGCCAAGAAGCCCAAAAGCAGCGTGCGGGCGGCAAACCGGTCTGAAAAAGCGGAAATGGAGACGGTGGCATGATGGACAAATTGCTGGATATCAGACAGATTTCAAAGGTCTTTGGGGGGGTTCAGGCGGTTCGGGATGTGAAGTTTCATGTGAACACCGGTGAAATTGTAGCTTTGATCGGCCCAAACGGGGCTGGCAAGAGTACCGTATTGAATATGGTATCCGGTGTATTCCCGCCTTCCGGTGGTGAAATTCGCTATCGTGACATATCTCTGACTGCTCTGAAGGGGTATCAGTATGCAGGCCTGGGAATCTCCCGGACCTTCCAGAATCTTCAGGTGTTCGATGATATGACGGTTCTGGAAAACGTAATGGTTGGCTTCCATTCGGGAACTAAGTCCGGTTTGCTTGCATGCGGGACCAGATTGGGAAGGGCTCGCATCGAGGAAAAGGGAATGCGGGATCAGTCCCATCAATTGTTGGAGATCGTTGGAATTGCCGAAATGGCTGAACAGACGGCCGGCAGCCTTCCTTACGGCAAGCTCAGGTTGTTGGAAATTGCCAGAGCGATGGCGGTTGCACCGAAATTGTTATTGCTTGACGAACCGGCAGCCGGTCTGAATCATACGGAAACGGCTGACTTAAGCCGATTGTTCAAGCAAATCCAATCGGGCGGGACAGCGATTTTGCTGGTGGAACATGATATGGACATGGTAATGAACGTGGCGGACAGAATTGTGGTGCTTGATCAGGGAGAAAAAATTGCGGAAGGCACACCTGACGAGATTCAGCAGAATCCAAAAGTGATAGCCGCCTATTTGGGACAAGAAGAGGCAGTGGTATAGGGGGTGAGCCAATGGCAAAGACAATCTTGAAGGTTCAGGATCTGTTCGCCCGTTACGGACCGGTTCGGGTTCTGCATGGCATCAACCTTCGAGTATCAGAAGGAGAAATTGTGTGTCTTCTGGGAGCCAACGGAGCAGGCAAAACCACATTATTGAACTGCATCTGCGGCCTGCATCCAGCAAAAGAGGGACACGTGGAATTCTGCGAGGAAGATATTACGCTCGTTCCGGCGGAAACAGTGGTCAGGAAAGGGATGGCTCATGTTCCGGAGCGCAGGCAGATTTTCTCGACGTTGTCGGTCGAGGACAATCTATGGTTGGGCGCATCCCATCGACTGCGAGAGGCGGGCAAACCCGCTATCTTGAAGGAAATCGACCAGATCTATGAACGTTTTCCAATCCTGCGCGACCGGAAACGACAAATGGGTGGAACACTGTCAGGCGGACAGCAACAGATGCTGGCGATCGGGCGTGCGTTGCTGTCCAGACCGAAGCTTCTGTTGCTGGATGAACCGTCACTTGGATTGGCGCCGTTAATTGCCAAGGAAATCCTCCAGATCGTCCGGGAGATCCGGGACAAATGGGGAACCACCGTATTGTTGGTGGAACAGAATGCCATTGCGGCCTTGGCGGTTTCGGATCGGGCCTATGTTCTGCACACCGGTGCCATGATGCTGGAAGGCACCGCCAGAGAGATTGCAAACGATCCGCGCGTTCAATCGGCATATTTGGGAAAAGCCCATGCTTAAGGAGTTATTGAGATCATCATTCAAGGGGGTTTTATCTATGAAAGGACAAACAAAAAAATGGTTGACCGGATTAATCGCATCGTCACTGCTTGTACTGACCGCTTGCTCGGGAGGAGGCCAACCCGCCGCCAAGCAAAGCAAGGATCCCATTAAGGTAGGAGCCGTATTTTCCATGACGGGTCCCAACAGCCCGCTGGGAGTACCTGAAAAACAGTCTGTGGAAGTGTTGCTGAAAAAAATCAACGAAGGCGGAGGCGTGAACGGCCGCCCTCTGGAAATCGTTTTTGAAGACGACAAGTCTGACAATACGGAGGCTGTTAAGGCTATCAAAAAGTTGATTTCCAAAGACAAGGTGATCGCCGTACTCGGTTCGTCGGGCAGCGGGCCATCCCTTGGCATGGCGGAAGTCGCCACTGCGGAAAAAATACCGATGATCTCCATGGCGGCAGCCAACCAGATCACCGATCCGGTCCGTCCGGGCATCTTCAAAACCCCCCACACGGACATTCACGCAACAAAACGGATCTACAAATATCTCAAAGAAAAAGGAATTACGAAAATAGGAATCCTGTATGACAGCAATCCTTATGGCAGTGGTTTTGCCGAGCAGTTGAAAAAATTCGCCCCTGAATATGGCATCTCGATTGTGGCGGATGAAAAATACGGCACGAAAGACACCTCCATGAGCACCCAGTTGACCAAAATGAAATCGACGGATGCAAAGGCGATTCTCATTGCCGGAACCAATCCCGGTCCTGCCACTATCGTAAAGGAAGCAAAACAACTGGGAATCAGCATACCGATCATCAGCAGCCACGGCAGTGCGAACAGCAAGTTCATCGAACTGGCAGGGGATTCGGCAAATGGCGTATTGCTGGTTGCGGGCAAACTTCTCATTCCTGATCTGGTTGCCGACAACGATCCACAGGCAGCGGTCATCAAAGAGTTTGTCAAACTGTATAAAGCTGCGTACAACAGCACCCCGGACGGGTTTGCCGGATATGCTTACGACGGTTTGAACATTCTGGTCGAGGGTTTGAAGGCAGCAGGCGGAGATCCCGCCAAGCTGGCGCAATCTTTAGAAAATGTGAAAATTGTCGGGGTTACCGGAGAATTCAAGTTCAGTTCAACGGATCATAACGGTTTGACGGAGGACAGCATGATTATGGTGGAAGTCAAGAACGGAAAGTTTGAACCGGTGAAATAAGGAATCCCAAGGAGCGCAATTTGAGCTGACAGGGAGCATTGGCTCCCTGTTTGCATGTCGATCTGAAAGGATGTGGGCAAGATTGTCGGAGATTCTAAAGAGTCTGTTACAGGTAGCGCCCATATTAAATAAGGGGCTGATCACCGATTGCATGATCGGGATCACGGATATGGAGAAATTCCTGGCTTATTATCCGGCCAAAACACTCAATCTCGAGATAAAGCCGGGGGACCCCTTACGACCGGGGAGCATCAACCATACTGCGCTTCATGAGAAACGAAAAGTGATCCGGGTGGTGCCGAGGGAAGTCTACGGAGTTCCATATATTGCCGCAGGGTTTCCCATCGCTGACAACGGGGAGGTAGTGGGGTGCCTGTCAACCGGAATGTCAACCGACCGTGAAGACCGAATCCGCCAAATGGCAGAAGAACTTGCGGAGGCTGTCGGCAATATTGCGGGAAACGCTGAGATCCTTGCCAAAAGTTCTTCTGAGTTGGCTGCTGTAAGCCAGGAAGTAAATGCATCCGCCACTCAGGTGCAAACCGGAATCGACGAAACCTCAAGAATGAGCGAATCAATCAAAAATATTGCCACGAAAATCAATATTCTTGGCCTCAACGCATCCATTGAATCGGCCCGTGCCGGTGTACATGGACGGGGATTCTCAATCGTTGCCGAAGAAATCCGCCGGTTGTCCGATTCAACAGCGATAACCACCAAGAATATTACAAAGCAATTGGAAGAGATGAACCAACAGATTTCCGTTGTGGTGAAGGAAATGGAAAGGACTTTGAATTTCACCGTCCAACAGGCGACGGGTGTCCAGGAACTGACATCGGTCATTCAATTGCTGAAGAACATGACAATGGAATTGAGCGAAATGGCAAGAATGAATGTTCAGACAGACCAGTAACAACTAAGGAGAAAGAGAAATAATATAACAAAAAAATCTAAAAATTCTTATTGAATGTTATATTACGATATGATAATATATCGTTAGATAAACGTTATATAATCAAAGTGAAATTATAAGGCATGAGGGGAGGATTCGTATGAGCAATCAAGTTGTGTTGGAAAAGGATCAGGAGAGCGAGAAGCTCCAGCAGTTCCTGGAACGGATTGAACGGGGGGAGAAGATCGAGGCGGATGACTGGATGCCGGATGATTATCGCAAACAGTTGATAAAGCTGATTGCGATGCACGGCATTAGCGAAATCATGGGGGCGCTGCCGGAAAAGGAATGGGTGCCAAAGGCTCCGACTTTGCATCGCAAGTTGGCCATCATGGCCAAAGTGCAGGATGAAATGGGACACGGACAACTGCTTCTCCGTGTCGCTGAAGATCTGGCGGCTCCGCTTGGCAAGACACGGGAAGATTTTATTAACGACCTGTTCAATGGCGATTTGAAATTCCATAATGTATTCCATATGCCGGCTCCCGAATGGTCGGATGCCGGGGTGATCGGATGGCTTGTGGACGGGGCTGCGATTGTGACCCAGACCATGCTGCTGGAGACTTCCTATGCACCTTACCAGCGTGTGCTGCAGCGGATCACCGCAGAGGAAAAATTTCACATGCAGCACGGAGAGAGCATCGTGCTGGCACTGGCCGAAGGGACGAAAGAACAGCGGCGAATGCTGCAGGATGCGCTTACCCGCTGGTGGCCTTCACTGGTGATGTTCTTTGGTCCTCCTGAGGACAAAATGGCCAGCAACCAGAACATCAATCTAAAATACAAGATCCGCACCAAGACCAACGAAGAGCTGCGTCAAATATTCTTCAGTAAATACATTCCGCATATTTGGCACATCGGTTTGACGATTCCTGATGAAACTCTCCGTTATGACGAGGCGGAAGGACGCTGGGTCTACCAGCAGCCGGACTGGAATGAACTGAAGCGGATCATTCGGGGCCAGGGTCCGAAAACACAAGAAAGATTGAAATTGCGCAAAGTGTCTTATGACGACAACAAATGGGTCAGAGACGCTTTGCTGCACAATCAACGGACAGCCGGGTAAGGGGGAAACAAAATGGCGGACAATAAAGACTTTGCGGTCTTTGAGGTGTTTAGTCAGAAGACTCCAACCAGCCAGTTTGTTCAGCAGTACAGTTTGCTTGCACCCAATCATGAAGTGGCTTTGGCAATGGCGAGGGAGAATTTCCTGCGCCGGGATACATGCTACAACATTATGGTCGTAAAACGGGAAGACATGCATGTGCTGCCGTCAGAAGAACGCTGGGCGCTGGAACGGATGGACAACAAAGACTACCGCACGACCAAGGGGTATGCGGAATTGCAGGCAAGATGGCGCCATCACAAAGAACAATACGAAAAGAAACAAGCTGCAAACAAGTAGGAAGGAGGGGCTGCAGATGACTGCGAACCGTTTGGAAACCGTTGAACAAGCGAAGGCGAATCCGGAATACAGGACCGCGCTGACAGAACTGCTCTATCAGCTTGCTGACGACGATTTGGTATTGAGTTTTCGGGGATCCGAGTGGTTAGGGCTGGCTCCCCATGTGGAAGAGGATGTGGCGTTCTCTTCGATCACACAGGATACCATGGGGCACGCCGCCGCTTTTTACGGATTATTGGAAGGACTTGGGGAAGGAAAAGCCGATGATCTTGCCCATCTGCGCGAAGCGAACCGGCTTCGCAACGCCATTCTGGTTGAGCGCCCGAACGGGACCGGACATTATCTGAATAACCCCCGGTACGATTGGGGCTATACGGTTGTACGGCAATATGTCTATGAAATCTTCAAGCAGGAGCGGCTTGAATCGCTGACCCGCTCCTCGTTTGCACCTCTTGCCCAATTGGCAAGAAAAATGAGGCCGGAACAGCGTTATCACCTGCTGCACTGGCAAACCTGGTTCTCTCAGTTGGCCAACAGCACCGAAGAAGCTCGCCAGCGCATAATGGCAGGAGTGGAAAGAGTTTGGACCGACGCGGGGGGACTGTTTGATCTGGGGCCCTATGGCCAAGCAATTGTCAATTTTGGTCTGATTGAAGACGGGGCCTTGCTGGCGGAACGTTGGACGGAAAAGGTCAAACGGGCGTTTGAGGCAAACTCTGTTCCATGGCCGGGGAATCCGCAGCAGGGCCAACTTAATGGACGGGCGGGACAACACACGGATGATCTGAAATCCGCACTGGCGGAGCTGGCCGAAGTATATCGCCTGGCTCCGGCCGCAAATTGGTAACAAAAGGGGGCCTGAAAATGACAACTGTTGTTGGGACGATTGAGGGGGAAGTGTGGAAACAGCTTGAAAACGTAAAGGACCCTGAAATCCCGAGCATCAGCGTAGTGGAAATGGGCATGATTCATCGCGTGCTCGTTGAGGAAAGCCATGTTGTCATTGAATTCATGCCGACATTTGTCGGGTGCCCCGCGTTAAAGATCATTGAACAAAACATTGTCGATCAGTTGTCCGCCCTGCCTGGCGTGACCAACGTGCAGGTGGAACTCGTCTTTGAACCGGCTTGGACTTCCGAGCGGATTAGCGAAACGGGCCGGGAAAAGCTGAGGCAGTTTGGAATCGCGCCGCCGCCCGGCAAACCGGAGGATCATTGGGAAATTGCCTGTCCTTATTGCGGATCGAGAGATACGACGCTGGACAACTTGTTCGGTCCTGCAGCATGTCGGAGTATTGCCTATTGCAGAGATTGCAGGAATCCGTTTGAGGCATTGAAACCGATCTACTGAACAGCATCGTAAACTGTCAAGATTCCTTATATATCAGGGGTGTATACATGACGGATCAGAAATCGATGTTCATAAACGGGGAATGGATAGCTGCAGAAAGCGGGGAAACGCTTGAAATAACCAACCCGGCAACGGGTGAAAGTGTGGGAGTTGTCAGCTACGGTGACGGTCGTGAAGCGGCGAAGGCTATCGACGCGGCACATGAAGCGTTCAAAAGCTGGTCCAAATTGACCGCCCGAGAGCGTTCCAGATATTTGTATAATCTATATGAACTGGTTCGAAATTCCCGGGACGAGTTGGCCGGCATCATCTCGGCAGAGATGGGCAAACCTCTGCGCGAAGCGAAGGGAGAGGTGCTGGGAGCGGCAGACAACTTCATGTGGTATGCGGAAGAGGCCAAACGGGTATATGGGGATACGGTTCCCACTTCGGTCCCCAACAAACGAATCCTGGTGATCCATCAGCCGGTCGGTGTGGTGGCTGCCATAACACCCTGGAATTTTCCGGTTAACATGGTGGCCCGAAAGATCGCCCCCGCTTTGGCTGCCGGGTGTACCGTGGTTTTGAAACCTGCGGAATGCACACCCTTAAGCTCCATTCGTTTGTTCGAATTGATTGAACAGGCCGGTTTTCCGAAGGGTGTGGTGAACCTGGTAGTGGGCAAACCGGAGCTTGTCGGCCAGGAGTTCATCAACAATCCGAAAGTAAGAAAAATCGCCTTTACCGGATCCACCCGTGTCGGGAAACTGCTGATGGAAGGGGCAGCCAGGCAGGTCAAGCGGGTAAGTCTGGAATTGGGGGGACACGCTCCGTTTATCGTGTTTGAGGATGCGAATCTTGACGCGGCTGTGGAAGGGTTGTTCGAGAGCAAATACCGCAATGCGGGACAAATGTGCATATGCACGAACCGTCTGTATGTGCAGGAGTCCGTTCTTGACTCCTTCAGCGAAAAGCTGATCGAGCGTTTGAAGAAGACGAAAGTGGGAGACGGAAGAAACAAAGATACGGAAATCGGTCCGTTGATTAACGAACAGGCCCTCAGGAAAGTGTTGGATCATATAGAAGATGCAAAAGCCAAAGGGGCAAGTGTTCTTTATGGTGGAAACCGGTTGACCGACGGGGAGTACAGCAAAGGATTCTTTATCCAGCCAACTGTGATTTCCGGCGTGACGAAAGATATGAAAATTTCCTGCGAAGAAACTTTTGGTCCGGTGGTGCCAGTCATTCCATTCAAGGAGGAAGCGGATGTTGTAGAAATGGCCAATGACACGACTTACGGTTTGGCCTCATACGTATACACCGAAAACAACAGCCGCTGTTTCCGTATGGCGGAAGCCTTGGAGTACGGTATTGTCGGAATCAATGACGGTTCCCCAACCCAGACCCAGGCTCCGTTCGGCGGTTTCAAGGAAAGCGGAATCGGACGCGAAGGCGGTTATTACGCAATGGAAGGTTTTCTGGAAACCAAGTTTGTTTCGTTCGGACTTTGACTATATCACGAGCAGACTGTGGCAAGAGGTTCTCTTGCGCAGTCTTTTTTTGTGACAAAAATATGTGACAGTTGCCTACTGTCATTTGCCGCGACAAACTTACAGGCATTTACATAGGGTATTTTATCAAATCCGGAAAGGAGGGGAACAATGGCACATCCTTTATACCATAAATGTCTTGGTTTAGTGAACAAACCCGTGACGGTTCATCTTGTTGACGGAAAGAGGTATTACGGCCTCATCCAGCAGGTTACCCAGGACGGGATTTATTTCATGCCGATGACAAATCCCCGTTATGCATCAGCTGCAAATAAGAATCTGAAGGTAAGTACGGCTGACAATAAAGAAGTTCGAGATCCGGAAGCAAGAGAAGTTTACTTTGCACCTTTTTCACCTTTCTTTTTTCCCTTTGGATTATTGGCAGGATTCACTTTGGGGTTTGCAGTCGGAGCCCTTGCCAGGCCGTTCCCGAATTATCCGTATTACTGATAGGGCAGACGTCAATTTCTTGACAATTGGACTCCTGTACGTTTCAGAAACTTCATTGTGCACGTTTTATGAAGTATCTGATTAAAAGGGGGGAAGACCATGGACGGGTGTTTCGGCATCTATACTCGTTGGGCGGTAGTGTTCCTGATCATTTTCGTACTCTTCTTCCTGCTTGTTCCAGGGTATACGACTGTATAGTAATACCGTACCTGTGTGCTAGAAGAGAAGGGGTAACAAAAACAAGACTGTGTAAAGGGGCTCTCGTACACAGTCTTGTTTTTTTTATTGCAAGGCAGTGAGATCCTCCAAAGTCCATCCCTCTATCCCATATAATTGTTTTGAAGAGTCCAAACGTTGTATCTTCCACAAGGAGGACAAACCATGCATAGAACAATAGCGACTCCACGGGTATCAGAAACTGACGGAGCAGGACACATCAACAACAACGACAGATAATATTCGAATTATTCACCGTATTTTTTGTTTTTGGCAACTTCATAATATATCTATTGACAAGATATAGACAAAAAGTTGTATACTAGAAGCAGCATTTGAATACGTATTCATAACCGTGTGGTAGGGAGTAGGTATGGGCCTTGGTATCTTCAAAAGATGTGGCAAAAATGGCCGGTGTTTCTCAATCTACGGTTTCACGGGTGCTTAATAACCCTGCAAGTGTCAAACCGGTAACTAGGAATAAAGTTCTGAATGCGATGAAGGAGTTAAGCTATCATCCGAATTTGATTGCTCGAAGTCTTGTGACTAACAGTACGCGAACGATAGCTTTAATTACGGGTACTCTTTACAATGGTTTTTTTGTCGAAACAACGAATTCCATTATTAATCTGGCAACCAGCCGTGGTTTCAAGACATTAGTCTACTTTGAAGGCGCGATGAAATTACGGGATGTGTTTGATTCTCTCAGGGGGCAAAAAGTGGATGGCATCCTGTTGTCATCAATTACACTTGATGACCCCATGTTTGAGGAAATCAAGAGATCGCAAATTCCCTACATGATGTTTAACAGGCGACCGCGGGATGGCGGAAACTATGTTGTGCTCGACAATTTATTGGCGGGTGAAATCATAACTCGTCATCTCCTGGATCTCGGGCACCAAAGAATTGCTTACATTTCGGGGGAAACCAATGTTTCTACTTTCTTTGAACGCAAGCTTGGTGTACAAAAAGCTCTAAGTGAAGCGGGGACTTCTTTGCAGCCGGAATTATTCCACGTGATTGATACAAATCCCACTGATGTGGAAAAGGTAACGCTCAAATTAATGCATATGAGCCAACCGCCTACAGCAATATTATGTGCAACGGACGCGATGGCTTTTGCTTGTATGGATGCAATTCTGTCGTTAGGTCTCCGGATTCCCGACGATGTCAGTCTCGCAGGGATTGACGATATAAGTATGGCTTCCCATCATGCCATTCAATTAACCAGCGTAGGTCATCATAAGTTTCGAATGGGCGAGATCGCTGCGGAGAATCTGATTGAGATGATTGAGCATGGATTTTCACCAGACCACCCGAGACAGATTGTGCTTCAACCGGAGTTGGTTATTCGAAAAACAACTGGTCGTAAGAAGTGATTCAAATTGAATGCACCGAAAGCGGATACATTGGTTTCTTTGAATCTGTCTTGAATACGTATTCAGAATACGCTTTCAAGATAGGTCATGAAACATAGATTACTCATCAGGATAAGGGGGTTTTTTCACTTGAAGAGAGGTTTTTTTAAGAAATCACTGTCTTTGCTTGCGGCTGGTTCGCTCCTGTCCCTTGGTTTGATAGGGTGCGGGAATCAAACCTCAAGTTCCGGCCAGGGAACCGGAAATTCCGACATTATCAAAATCGGTGCAATTCTGCCGCTTAGCGGTGGCGCAGCGCCACTTGGTGAAATGAGTAAGCGTGCAATGGAGTTGGCGGTTGAAGAAATTAACGCTAAAGGCGGCATAAAGTCATTAAATGGCGCCAAACTTCAACTCGTGTTTGCTGACAGCCAGGGAAAACCGCAGGTGGGGGTTTCAGAAGCGGAGCGCTTGCTTACTCAAGAGAAAGTTACACTTCTTACCGGTTCATACCAATCGGGTGTAACCCTGCCAGCTTCAGAAGTGGCTGAACGTTACAAGAAAGTTTGGTTTGCATCGGTTCCTTCCGACGACTCGATCACTTCCCGCGGATTTAAATATGTATTTCGTCTTGCAGATACATCGGCAATGCGGGTAGACTCACAAGTGAAGTTTTTGGAAGATTTGAAGAAGCGGTTCAGTTCAGAAATTAAAACTGCAGCCCTTGTGTATGAAAATACATCGTATGGTCAAAGTGTGGCCAAGGCCTGGAAGGAAAAACTTCCGAAAGCCGGATATCAGATTGTACTGGATGAAGCTTATGACAAGGGAGCTTCCGATTTAACTCCTGTGGTGAACAAAGTTAAGTCTGCCAGCCCTGATGTGGTATTGCTCACTTCCTATGTTGCGGATGCAACCTTGTTGGTTAAAGGATTCCATCAACAAAAAGTAACACCCAAAGCATTCATTGGAACATCCGGCGGCTATGCTGATCCAGAGTTCATCAAAAATGCGGGAGAAGCTGCTCTCAACATATTTGACGTCGCAGCATGGGAAGTGGATGTGAATCGTCCTTTCTCCAAGGAAACTGACAAAAAATTCTTTGAGAAACACAAGGTCCATATGAACGGGGAAGCTGTCAAAGAATATGCGGGTATCTATGTAATTGCAGATGCATTGGAACGTGCCAAGTCTACAGATTCCGAGAAACTTCGCGAAGCACTTGCATCAACGAATATTACCGAGGGCCCGACCCAAATGTATACCAATAAGATTCATTTCGATAAAACCGGAACCTTGCCGGATCCAGGGCTTGTCATGGTACAGTTCCAAAAAGTTGACGGTAAAGTGGAACGTGTAACAGTCTGGCCAAAAGAAGATGCACGTTCCGGGTCAAAAATTGTGTTTCCTTATCAAGCTCAGTAATGAGTGAAGTTGGGCGGGAGACCCCCCGCCTTTTCTTATTAATCAAGTGTAAACCAGCCAATACTCCATTCGGAAACAGGAGGGATTTCAATCATGTTCTCGGCGCTGGTTCAAGGCATTTTAATGGGTTCCGTCTATGGGTTAATCGCTCTGGGGCTTACCCTGATATTCGGAATTATGCGGGTAATTAATTTTGCTCATGGGGCCTTCTTGATGGTTGCGATGTTCTTGTCTTTCTATAGCGTTACAAAGCTGGGTCTTCATCCCTATTTGACACTTATTACGGTAGTGCCTGCGATGTTCTTGATCGGGTATGGCACCAACAAATTTTTAATTCAACCGGTATTAAAAAAGGAAGCGGACGTTCGGGAACCAATCGGTGCCCTGCTCCTGACCGCTGGTTTGATGATAATCCTTGAAAACGGTTTTCTGGGTGTCTTCGGGGCGGATTATAAAATGGTTCAAACCGATTTTGCAAATAAATCCTTACAGCTTGGATCAATCATAATCACCCTTCCCAAACTCTATGCTTTTGTTTTGGCTGTTGTTGTTACGATCCTGTTCTATCTGTTCCTGCAAAAAACGGAAATTGGCCGAAAAATACGTGCTGTCGGTCAAGATCGAAATGCAGCCCGTTTGATGGGAATCAACGTGGAAAAAACATTCAGCATTGCATTCGGGATGGGCCTGGCTCTATTGGGTACGGCGGGTGTCGCTCTTTTACCGTTTTATAATCTTCACCCCAGTATTGGAAACGTATTTGGAACCACAGCCTTTGTAACCGTTGTGCTCGGAGGACTGGGCAGCATTCCCGGGGCCATTGTGGGAGGACTTCTGATAGGGATTGTAGAATCGGTCTCCTCTTTGTTCGTTCAATACACACTTTCCCCGATGATTGTGTTGTATGCTTTCTTATTGTTTCTCTTTTTCCGGCCTTCGGGGTTATTCGGTTCACCGCATGATTGGTAAATAAAGGACAAAAGGAGTGAGGAACATGAAACGGTATCTGCCGGTATTGATACTACTGACTGCCATGTCCCTGCTGCCCATTTTTGCAAGCAACCCCTATATTCTCCACAGTTTGATCATGATATTGTTTTACGCCTATTTGGCGACCAGCTGGAACATTGTCGGGGGATTCGCAGGCCAGCTTTCACTGGGACATTCCGCATTTATGGCGGTTGGGGGTTACACATCAACACTTCTTTTCATTTATTTGGACCTTAGCCCCTGGATTGGCATGTTTGTCGGGGGATTGGCGGCTGCACTTGTTGCAGTATTCATTGGAATACCAAGTTTCCGTCTGCGAGGAGCTTACTATTCCATTGCAACCATAGCGTTTGCGGAAGGACTTTCGGTCATTTTGGAAACGGTCAAGGAAATTGGTCCCGTTCATCTTGGAGCGGCAGAAGGCATCATGGTTCCGTTGAAGGTGGATGCTGGATTTTTTGATTTCCAATTTTTATCCAAGGTTCCCTATTACTATATCATTCTAGTGTTCTTGTCGATAGTGATACTGGTTTCCTGGTACATTGAACGGTCTAAATTGGGCTTTTATCTAACCGCATTGCGGGAAGATGAGGAAGCCGCAAAAGCGCTTGGAATTCATACGCAACGAGTGAAGCTGGTTGCGGCGGGGATAAGTGCATTCTTTACCGCAATCGGAGGGACATTTTTCGCTCAATTGATTCGTTATCTGGAACCGGCAACGATTGCAGGGTTTGACCTCTCCGCACAAATGGTTTTCCTGGCAATTGTGGGTGGACTTGGAACTGTCTTCGGCCCTTTTGTAGGTGCCATCCTGTTGACAACTGTCGGAGAAATTACTCGCGTAAGTTTCGGGGATGCAATTCCGGGTATGCATCTGGTTCTCTACGGCATAGCAGTTGCATTGGTGATGCTTTATTGCCCCAAAGGAATCCTGGACCCGTTGCAAAAATTGTTCCGTTTCGGTTTCTCGAAAAAAAATGGAGTGCCTTTTAATCCGGAAGCGGGAAAAGACCTGGCCTGATTTGTACTCCAAGGGAAGGAGAGTTTTGTGTAATGTCCCTGTTAGAAATCAATAATTTAAACAAAAAATTTGGTGGACTGACTGTCACCAAAGATTTTACCATCACTGTCAAACAAGGTCAGATTTTTGGTGTTATCGGTCCCAACGGTGCGGGCAAATCGTCACTGTTTAATCAAATCTCAGGTTATATCAAACCTGATTCCGGGAGAATTATTTTCAACGGCAAAGAAATTACCGGCCTGCCTCCTTACATTCTGTGTAAAGAAGGTATTGGACGCACGTTTCAGATAGTAAAACCGTTCGGTTCCAAAACAGTACTATACAATGTTGCCGTTGGGGCTTTTGCAAGGACTTCGAGCCGTACGGAAGCTCTGAAAAGAGCCAAACAAGTTGTTGAGCAGGTTGGGCTTGGCACGCGAATGGATGTACTGGCGAAAAACCTTACAATTGTGGACCGCAAACGTCTTGAACTGGCCAAGGCATTGGCCACTCAGCCAAAACTTTTATTACTGGATGAAATACTGGCAGGACTTACACCAAGTGAAGTCGATGAGGCTGTGGAATTAATCCGAAGCATTCGGGATTCCGGGGTTACGATTGTTATGATTGAGCATGTTATGAGGGCAGTTATGGCACTGTGCGAGCATGTAGTTGTTATCAACTACGGTGAAAAAATTGCCGAAGGGACACCGGAAGAAGTAACAAAGAATCCGGACGTAATCTCGGCTTATTTGGGTGATGAACATGCTTCTTAAAGTAGAAAATCTAAGTGTCCACTATGACGGCATGCAAGCGCTGGGCGGTGTCAGTCTCGAAGTGCACGAAGGTGAAACCGTCAGCATTGTTGGTTCAAACGGTGCCGGAAAAAGCACTCTGATCAACTCCATCTCAGGGACTCGCAAGCTTTCTGGCGGAAAAATCTTCTTTGAAGGGAAAGATATTACAGCTATACCTGCACATGAACGGGTTCCAATGGGAATTGTACAGGTGCCGGAAGGGAGACGTCTTTTTCCGCTTATGTCTGTGGAAGAGAATCTTTTACTGGGATCGGTTCATAAGGAAGCCAAAAAATATCGAAATGAAACTTTGCAAGAGGTTTATCAATTACTCCCTCGTCTGGAAGAACGCAAAAATCAGGTTGCCAAGACACTGTCCGGCGGTGAACAGCAAATGGTTGCAATCGGCCGGGCACTTATGAGCCGTCCCAAGTTGCTCATGTTCGACGAACCATCATTGGGCCTGTCCCCTCTGCTTGTGAAGAATTTGTTTGCTCTTATCCAGCAAATCAGTCAGCGTGGGATCACAATTATGTTGGTTGAACAAAACGTCAAACAGACCTTACAGATTGTGGATCGCAGTTACGTTCTGGAAAACGGTTTGATCACGATCGAAGGAACAGGCCGTGACTTGCTCAACGATTCTCACGTCAAAAAAGCATTTCTAGGAATGTAAAGGAGGATTCATATATGATTCATACGGGTTCTTTGATCGCTGGAGAATTATTGCTCGGCAGTGGTCGTGTTACCCATGAAGTTCGCAGTCCGTTTAACGGGGAACTGGTTGGCAAAATTGACATGGCAACTCTGAAAGATCTTGATCAGGCAATTGAAACAGCTCATCGTATTTTCCATCAAACAATGAAAAAGCTCCCTGCCCATCGCCGGGCAGAAATTCTTCGGAAAGCGGCAGACTTATTAGAAGCGAATACCGATGAATTTGCGAAAATCCTCGCTCTTGAAGCGGGAAAACCAATTCGGGACGGAAGGGCTGAAGTCGGGCGAGCGGTACAAGTAATTCGCTTTGCTGCGGATGAAACAAAGAAAATCGAGGGTGAACTGGTGCCGATGGACGGCGCCATCGGTGGCGAAAACCGGATCGGAATGGTGCGCCGTGTACCGATAGGAGTAATCGGAGCCATTACTCCCTTTAACTTTCCCCTGAACCTGGTGCTGCACAAAGTTGCACCAGCCATCGCAGCCGGAAATACAGTTGTATTAAAGCCTGCAGAGAAAACGCCCCTCACTTCGGTGATGTTGGCCAAGGTGTTCGAGGATGCGGGACTTCCGTCAGGTGCTTTAAACATTGTAATGGGCGCAGGGGCTCAAGTGGGAGAACCTTTGGTAACCGATCCGCGCATCAGCAAAATCACCTTTACCGGCAGTGCCGCGGTTGGTCTTCGGATACGCCAATTGGCAGGATTGAAGAAGGTTACATTGGAGTTAGGCTCAAATTCTCCCAACATTGTCTTCGATGACGCGAACCTTGATGCGGCAGCAACGAGTTTGGTACGGGGAGCCTTTGCCTTTGCAGGTCAGGTCTGTATCTCGGCGCAGCGGATCTATGTCCAAAAAAGTGTTTACCAATCCTTCATAGACAAGTATTTGCCGCTTGTTAAGAAGCTGGTCCTCGGAGATCCTATGCAAGAAACTACGGATCTTGGCCCGATGATCACGGAGGCTGCTGCCATACGTGCCGAACAATGGGTACAGGAAGCACAATCACAGGGGGCAACCGTATTAACGGGCGGCAATCGTCAGGGATCATTGTTTGAACCGACGGTTCTTGTTAATGTCACCCCTGACATGAAGGTTGTTTGCCAAGAGGTGTTTGCGCCGATTGTGTCTGTTATTCCCTTTGAAACGGAAGACGAGGCAATCCGACTGGCAAACGACTCCAATTACGGTCTGCAGGCGGGAGTGTTTACCAATGACATCAACCGTGCATTTCGTTTGGCAGATGAATTGGAGACAGGCGGAGTATGGATCAATGAAATTTCCGCTTACCGCCAGGACAATTATCCTTACGGCGGTGTCAAGCTCAGTGGTGTAGGAAAAGAGGGAGTCAAGTACGCCATCGAGGATATGACCGAACTTAAATTTATCGGAATTAAGTTGGCTTAGGGAGGAATCAGACATGAGTTTGTCATTTTTCCGCACACCGGGTGCTTTGCTCACCGGAACGGGTTCTGTGGCACAAATCGGGGCGGAAGCGAAAAAGCTTGGAGCATCCAGGGTGCTTGTTATTACGGACAGAATTATTCAACAAACGGGGCTTCTTTCCAAAGTGACGGAACCGTTAAATGTTGCGGGGGTGGAATATGATGTCATTGATGAGGTTGTGCCCGAGCCCCCATTTGAAAACTTGGAACAGATTGCTTCGAAAATGGAAGGCCAAGGTTTCGATGGATTGATTGGAATTGGCGGTGGAAGTGTCCTGGATGTTACCAAAGTTTTGGCCGTAATGATGACGAATCCCGGCGACGTTCGTGAATTGGTGGGAATCGAAAAAGTGAAACATCCTGGTGTTCCCTTCATACTTGTACCAACCACGTCCGGAACCGGTTCTGAAGTAACTTACAATGCAATTTTTACAGATACGCGCGACATGGTCAAAAAAGGAATCGTTAGTCCGTATTTGCTTCCGTCGGTTGCTATTGTGGACGCGGAATTGACCTTAACCGTTCCTCCTTCCGTGACCTCTGCAACCGGAATGGATGCGCTTGTCCACGCTGTTGAATCTTATACTGCAATCAAATCCAATGAGCTGACGGATGGAATTGCATTGCAAGCAATCAAGTTGATCTCTCGTTCTCTGCGTAAGGCGGTATACAATGGGAGAGACATAAAAGCCCGGGAAGATATGGCGATGGGCAGCTTGCTTGCGGGTATATCTCTTGGAAACGCGGGTGTGGGGGCAGTTCATGCCCTGGCATACCCTCTTGGTGGAAAGTTTAAGGTTCCTCATGGTGTTGCCAATTCACTTTTGCTGCCCTTTGTCATGAAATACAATGTGGTGGCCAATCTGGAAAAATTTGCAGAAGTGGCAAAGGCCATGGGGGAATGTGTTGAGGGACTCTCCCTGCGCGAAGCTGCTGACCGTGCAGTTGCTGCTATGGCCAGATTGTCTGCAGATGTGGGGATTCCTTCCAGCATCAAAGATGTCGGGGTTACGGCAGCTGACATTCCTGCTCTTGCTGAAGAAGCAAGCAAGATCGACAGGTTATTGAACAACAATCCGCGTTGGCTGACTGTAAAGGAAATTGAACAAATCTATCGTGAGGCTTACGGGGCGGTGGAATCTCCCGCGAATGTATCAGTCTAGAAAGAGGGGGAGAGTATGCACAAATTCGTATCGCCGGTAACACTGTGGTTTGGTGAAGGCTCGATTCAAATCCTGATCGATGAATGCAAGCGTTTTGCTGCGAAAAAAGTCATTTTATTTGCCGACCCCGGAGTGATTCAGGCCGGTTTGGCAGCACGGGTGGAGGAAGTATTACAAAGTGGCGGAATCGAATACTCCGTTTACGATCAGATTGTCCCGGAACCTCCTTTGGCTGTTGCTGACCAAGCTGTTCAAGCGGTACGTGCCAGCGGAGCGGACATGGTGGTAGCCATCGGCGGAGGGAGCGCCTTGGATCTGGCAAAAGCAGCAGCGACAGTAGCGGAAAATGAGGGCAGCATCCCGGACTATCTGAATCTGACAGGAACCAGAAAGCTTGCCAGAAAGGGCTTGCCCAAAATCCTGATTCCCACTACATCCGGGACGGGCAGCGAAGTTACCGATATAGCGGTTTTTTCACTGGAAACCACCAAAGATGTGATTACCAATCCTTATTTGCTGGCCGATGCAGCCATTGTCGATCCCGAGCTGACCTGCAGTTTGCCGCCAAGAGCTACTGCGGCTACCGGTATGGACGCGTTCACTCATGCGGTCGAAGCCTATATTTCTGTGAATGCAACAACTCTTACGGATTCCCTGGCTTTGGAGGCGGTTAAATTAATAAGCGGCAACCTGCGCACAGCTGTCTGGCACGGAACGAATCGCGAAGCCCGCAAAAACATGGCCTGGGGAAGCGTGATAGCGGGCATGGCTTTCTACAATGCCGGAGTATCGGGTGTTCATGCGCTGGCCTATCCGATTGGCGGATTGTTTCATGTTTCGCATGGGGAATCCAACTCTGTTCTTCTTCCCTATGTGTTTGATTTTATCTGGCCGTCCTGCATGGAAAAAGTGGCGCGCATTGGTCAGGCAATGGGCGTGTGCACCCCGAGAATGACTGTTCGTGAAGCAGCATTGGCAACCATTCAGGGAATGAGGGATCTGGTTGCGGACGTGGGTCTGCCATCTACACTGGATGCCTATGGAATTGGGGAAGGAGATCTGGATCTGCTGGCAAATGATGCAATCAAACAAACGCGCTTACTTGCCAGAAGTCCGAAACCTTATCGGGTGGAAGATATCCGCCGGATCTATCGGAATGCCCTAAGCGGAAATTGAACGGAACACAAAGAAAACCCTCACCGCCTTCTTTTGAAAGGGGTGAGGGTTTATAAGTTAGCATGCAAGAAATTGAGAAATCAGAACACTCGCTTCACAGCGGTAATCCGTTTGCCCCAGTAGGAGTTCTTGCCGACCGAAAGGTAGGCAACTTCCCCTTTTCCTCCACCGCACGAGTTGTTATAACTTGCACGTCCTTTTTTGCACAGACAGGCACAGGAGCCCAGACTCCCACATATAGTGTTACACAGGCGGCGTACACACGTGGTTTGTACCAAAACTTTTGTGGGAGGTGACCGACATCCAATGCCTGGAATCCTGGCAACTGTAGCTTGGCTGATCCGGGAAGTCGCGCTGTTTATTTCTTATATCAAGAACAATGCGTTCCCGCAACCGCTGTCGGAGCAAGATGAGGAGAAGTACCTGAAACTGATGGCTGCCGGTGACGAAAACGCCCGCAATGTACTGATTGAGCATAACCTTCGCCTGGTTGCCCATATTGTAAAGAAATTTGAAAACACCGGTGAGGACAACGAAGACCTGATTTCCATCGGAACCATTGGTTTGATTAAAGCAATCGAAAGCTTTCAGCCTGACAAAGGCACCAAGCTGGCCACCTATGCTGCACGTTGTATAGAAAACGAGATTCTCATGCATTTGCGTTCCCTGAAGAAGACACGAAAAGACGTTTCCTTGCACGATCCGATCGGGACCGACAAAGAGGGCAACGAAATAACGTTAATTGATGTCCTGGGAACCGAGTCTGATGAGGTGATCGATAAGGTACAGTTAAAGATGGAAAAGGCGAAGATTTACTCGCGGCTGGAATTTCTGGACGAGCGGGAACAAGAAGTGATCCGCGGAAGGTTCGGACTGCCGGATGGGGAAGAGAAGACCCAGCGGGAGATTGCGGAGGAGTTGGGGATTTCAAGGTCGTATGTTTCCAGGATTGAGAAGCGGGCTTTGACGAAGCTGTTGCATGAGTTTCGGCCGAAGAATCGGGAGTGAGAAGTGGGGCGGGTCAGGAACACAAACTGAAAAGTTCTGTTCTGGTATTGGGAAAACTCAAGAGTTTTGGCTCCTTGGGTTTTTCTGTTTAACTCAGGTTTGACAAGGCGCATTAAGGAACAGCCCTAAACCATTGAGGTTCAGGGCATCGGCAGACGACGGTATGCGGAGCTACTCTTTGCCGCCCAATTGGGCCATTTCGGACAAGGTCGTTGCCATGCCGGTCAGTTCTTGCATCAATCCCGACAAATCGGACAAATGATTGCTTAACACCTCCGACGATTGGTAAATCACTGCGTTGGATTCGATCAATTCCTGCACCGATGACTGAATGTTTTGCAGCTGGGCACTGATGTTCTTGGCGGAATTGCTTGATGTTTCAGCGAGTTTTCGGATTTCGTCGGCAACGACAGCAAATCCTTTTCCATGCTGACCGGCCCGCGCAGCTTCGATCGAAGCGTTCAGGCCAAGAATATTGGTTTTGCTTGCAACCTCTTGCACCATTTTGATGATCTGGTCGATATCATAAACTGTCTGTCTGACCGTATTGATTCTTTCCAGCATTTGTTCGTTATGCTTGAAAAGCGACTCAGAAGATGCAGCCGATGACTGGATGCTTGCGGAAAATTGCTGCATTGAGGCCGAAAGCCGTTCCGCCATCTGCAGCATGTTTTCTCTCTTGTCAATGGAAGTGATGGTTGTTACGCAGCCAATTACTTGTTCACCATCAAAAATCGGATAGCCGAGAGCTATATAAGGAACTCCATGGACTTCTCTTCCCACCGTTCGCATAATTTTTTGTCCGCTTTTGATCACCTGGTAGCTGACACTTCCCTCTTTCAGAAGATCTCCTTCCCTAATTCCAAGATCAATCGTGCGGCCGGGAACATATTTTATGATCCTTTCCCGATCCTGAATGGATATGGAAATGTCCTCCACCGAAATGTCGTTTAGCAAATGAGCAATATCAACAAACTTTTGCAAAATGCTATGGCCATTATGGTTCATCCATATCTCCTCCTTACCACTTTCTTACAAGCAAGAAATGTGCCAAAATGTTTTGTCTAAAAACTATCGACAAAAGGAATATCGATATAATATTCTGAAAATGCACGAATATCCATCTTACCAAACGAGGTGGGCACATGGAGATAAAGAACTTGCTGAACACCGATTACAGGATTGTCACAAGGATGGAATGGAAGAACACCGATATACGGAAACAGTGTCTGGAAGAGGGAATTGTCTTTGTCACGGACGGAAAAAAACGCATTCTCGGAATGATGGCCGATTGTGATCAGGACGAGCCGATTCCGGTAGGAGAAGCTTCCCTACTGGCAATTGAGCAGGATAACCTGTCGTGGGACAGTTATTCCATTTGGCTTGTAATAGATGAAATAGGGGATCCCTTGGGGTGGATTGGCCGTGAAGTCATCTACCGACATCTCTATCATTCTTACAAACAAAAGAAAAACTATTATGAATCCATCCTCGCTTCATTACCTTTTCGAATTACGGTGTTTGACAAGGATTGCCGCATCCGCTATGCAAACAAACAGGAATTGGAAGCCCAGGGCGTTCTTCTGGATCAAATTGTAGACAAACCAATGAAAAGCATGGACAAAGACGCTTCGGTTGACCGGGTCTTGACCAGCACAGATACGAAGCCGGTTGTAAGAGTGACGGAAGATAAAAAAGGTATCTATACATTAACCAATGTGTTGGATGGAGGTGTTTCCATCGGGGCAATCAAAATCTATTGGGAAGCGGCAGAAATCGAAAAAATCGCGATGAATCTCGATTCGTACGTCAATTTGGTGCAGGATTTGAAAGCTGTATTTGATTCAAGCTACGATGTAATTTACGTTTCTGACGGTCAAGGAATGACATTGCGGGTCAGTTCCGCAGCCGAAAGGCTCTGGGGATATAAAGAAGAAGAACTGGTGGGACAGACTGTTTATGAACTGGAGAAAAAAGGGGTGTTCAAGCCATCCATAACCCGGCTTGTGCTGGAGAAAAAAGAAAAAGTCCAGGCGATTCAGACCACCAAAACGGGAAGACGATTGAAGGTTGTTGGAACTCCAATCAAGGACGAAGACGGAAACATCATTCGCGTGATCAATACATCCCGTGACATTACCGAAGAAAGCAGACTGCAGTCGGAATTGGAAGAAACCAAGCAAATCATGCAAGGATACAAGCGGGAACTGGAGCAGTTGAAACAACGCACCTTGCAAGATGGGCAGCTGATCGTCAAAAGCCAACTTATGAAGAATGTGATAGCTTTGGCGGAAAAAGTGGCCGATTTTGATTCAACCGTGCTGATTCTTGGTGAGTCGGGTGTGGGAAAAGAAATAATTGCCTCCCATATTTACCAAAACAGCCCAAGGAAAGACAAACCGTTTATTAAGGTCAATTGCGGTGCAATCCCGGAAAATCTGCTGGAATCGGAACTGTTCGGATATGATAAAGGAGCTTTCACCGGTGCTTCCAAAGATGGAAAAATGGGTTTATTTGAATTGGCCCACGATGGAACATTGTTTTTGGACGAAATTGGTGAAATTCCATTAGCCCTGCAAGTGAAGCTGCTGCGTGTTTTGCAGGAAAAAGAGTTTGTCCGGGTGGGAGGAACCAGGTCCGTCCAAGTCAATGTCAGGATTATTGCTGCAACGAATCGCAACCTGGAAGAGGAAGTCAGAAAAAATGCCTTTCGGGAAGATTTGTATTACAGGTTGAACGTAGTTCCCATCCGTATCCCTCCCTTACGGGAAAGACAGGAAGATATACTACCTTTGGCGGTTCACTTTTTGGAGAAATGCAATAAGCAATTTAACACCAATAAATCTTTTTCCAGAGAAACGGCGGAATTGTTGCAAGCTTACAAATGGCCGGGCAATGTCCGGGAATTGCAGAACATTATCGAGCGGCTGGTGGTCACCACGGAACAAAAAGTGATCGAAGTCCATCATCTACCCGACGCTCTCTTGCAAACCCAAACCGTGGCATCAGGAGTCAGCGTTTCCAATATCATTCCTTTGCAACAGGCAATTGAACTTGTGGAGAGGCAGTTATTGACCATGGCAAAGGAACGGTACAACACCACCACCAAAATTGCCGAAGTATTGGGTGTGAATCAATCGACAATCAGCCGCAAGTTAAACAAACTGGGGTTATCTGACGATCTATGCAAAAACGCATAAATTCTATGCGTTTGAGCATAAATGTTCTGTATATTGATGCAATTGAATTTGCTTGAACAAATTGTGACCTGCGGCAATTGGATATATGCAATGATGCATAAATTTTTCGGGGAGAATATTCTGGGTGGATGCTGCCTAAATTGTTCCTTTGCAGTATTCATTGGTTTCGGGTGGATGATCCACCCGTTTTTTTTTGTTGGCATGAAGTTTGCTATTTCAGAAAATATGAATCTGCTATAAGGAGGGTAGAGATGTCAGGCATACACACACCAATAGTTGCAGCCGTTCAAATGAATTGTGTTCTTGGGGACAAAACGGAAAATCTCAAAAAGGCATTGTTCCTGATTGAGGATGCAGTCCAACAAGGCGCAAAGCTGATAGTTCTGCCGGAATTGTTTAACACTGGATACCGGGTGGAAGAGAGGGACCCGGAGTTGGCAGAACCAATCCCTGGCCCTACAACCCAATGGATGTCCAGACTCAGTCAGAAGCATCATGTTTATTTGATTGGATGCATATTGGAAAAAAGCGTTATCAGCGGGCTTGTATACGATACTGCAGTGGTTGTCGGTCCTCATGGTCTTGTCGGATTTTACAGAAAAGTTCATCTTTGGGACACCGAAAACACCCGCTTTGCCAAAGGAGAAGAATTTCCTGTGTTCGACTTGGGATTCGCCCGATTGGGAGTACAAATTTGTTATGAAATCGGATTCCCGGAGGGGTCACGTATCCTGGCTTTGAACGGGGCTGACATTGTGGTGTATCCGTCTGCTTTCGGGCAGGCAAGACGCTATGCATGGGACTTGGCTACTCGGTCTAGAGCGTTGGAAAACGGCGTATTTGTGATCGCTTCCAATCGAACCGGAATAGAAAAGGGGGAAACAGCTTTTGGCGGAGGAAGCCGAATTGTGAATCCGCAGGGAATGGTACTAAGGGAGGCGCTTTCGGAGGATGAGGCACTTGTTGCTGAAATCGATCTTTCTTTGGTCGAAACACAACGCAGGACAATTCCCTATCTGCGGGATCTAAACAAAAGCATCATTTTGAAGAGCCTTTCGAATAATCCGGGTTAAGTCCGGACTCCCAAACAATAGGCAGGAGGTATTTGCATGGATCATGCGAAGAAAAATCACTTGGTTTCCCGGGACATTGTTCCCGTGCTTGGAAAAGATCGGGTGATCAGCGGATTTGGCTTCTTTAACATCTGGGTAGGCATGGCGGTTATTATCGCCACGTTTATGATTGGGGGAAACGGCATTGACTCCATGTCAATTTGGGGAGTAGCGACCGCAATTCTTGTGGCCAACCTGGTAATCGCCCTGATCGGCAGTTTAAGCGGCGACATCGGAATCGAACACGGGTTGTCTTTTGCAGCATATATGCGAGCGCCATTTGGAACAGTCGGCGTCCATCTTCCTGCGGTAAGCCGGGGAATTGTAGCAGCCATTTGGTTTGGCATCCAAACCTACCTGGGAGCCTTGGCCATTAATGCACTGGTTGCCAAGATGACCGGATTCGACTCATGGTTTACCTGGTACGTGATTTTTGCTGTTGTTCAAATTGTCAATACGGCAATGGGGATCAAAGCGATTGACCGGTTTGCCATAGTGGCGGCTCCTTCCATTATCGTGATCTCTTTCTGGATCCTGTTCAAGATGACTGGAATGGCGGAAGTGAAGGGGATAGACGTATGGACCTATGAAGGAACCAAAAACACAACAAGCTGGTTCCTGGTCATGGTGGCCAATATGGGATTCTGGTCGGCTCTTGCCGTTGATATACCAAACATTACGCGTTACATTAAAACCACCAAAGGGGAAAAAAGCTGGATCAAAAGAAATTGGAACAGCTTCTGGCCACATGTGACCGCACTGCCTTTGGTGCAAACCTTTATGGGAATTATTGGTGCGGTCAGCATACTTGGAACAGGCAATTGGAATCCGATCGAAGTCATTCAGGGAACGGCTACCGGTTGGGCGTACTTTGTGCTTCTGATCATGGTAGTACTGGCCCAATGGTCCACAAATACTGCGGCGAATCTGATCCCTGCCTCCCTGACTTTCGTAAATGCCGGAGCTGGCATCAGGATGTCGATGGTTACGGGCATTGTATTGGCGGGTATTGTTGGAACAGTCGTTCAACCATGGGCCATTCTGAATCAATTGTTTACTTATCTCGGGTATTACGGTGCAATCTTGTCCGCTGTAGCCGGAATCATTATTTGCGATTATTATGTGCTTCGCAAGCGACGTCTGAATGTAAAAGATTTGTTTGAGGAAGAAGGACAATTCAAATACGATGGTGGAATCAACTGGGCGGGCATGTTGGCCTGGTTCATTGGCGGCGGACTGGCACTCTATTTTATGGAGTATATGTATCTGGTTGGTTTCCCGGTAGGATTCATTGCCTACTATGTGTTGATGAAGGGATGGTACTTGCGTAAGCATCCACAAATGGAGATTGAATCCAATTATTCGGAGGATTACCTTGGTACCACAGCAGGCCGTGATTGGGAGATTCCGTTTGAAGACGGAATTGGAACCCCTGCAAAAAGTGTGGCTTCTTAAGATTGTAATTAAAAATATATTGGTAAAGGAGAAGGAGTTAATATGGCAAAGAAAGAGATTTTTGTAGCTTTCGGGATTGACGTGGATGCGGTTGCCGGGTGGCTGGGTTCCTATGGTGGTGAAGATTCCCCCGATGACATTTCCCGGGGCCTTTTTGCGGGAGAAGTTGGAACTCCGCGCCTTCTCAAGTTGTTTGATAAGTATAATCTGAAGACAACCTGGTTCATTCCCGGACACTCGATTGAGACGTTTCCGGAGCAGACCCGGATGGTAGTGGCGTCCGGACATGAAATCGGTATTCATGGATATTCACACGAAAACCCGATTGCCATGACCCCGAAACAGGAAGAGGATGTTCTGCTCAAATGTATTGATCTGGTAGAGAAAGTTTCAGGCAAGCGTCCAACCGGTTATGTGGCTCCATGGTGGGAGTTCTCCAATGTAACAAATGAACTTCTTTTAAAGCATGGAATAAAATATGATCACAGCCTGATGCACAACGATTTCCATCCTTACTATGTGCGAGTTGGCGACAGCTGGACAAACATTGATTATGAAAAATCGGCACATGAATGGATGAAACCTTTGGTTCGCGGAAAAGAAACGGACCTGATCGAAATTCCCGCCAACTGGTATCTGGATGATCTGCCCCCGATGATGTTTATCAAGAAGTCACCTAACAGTCACGGTTTTGTGAATCCGCGTGACATTGAACAAATGTGGCGTGACCAGTTTGACTGGGTATATCGGGAATACGACTATGCGGTGTTTGCCATGACAATCCATCCGGATGTGAGCGGCAGACCCCAGGTGCTCCTGATGCTTGAACGCCTGATTGAATACATCAATGGTCACGAAGGGATTCGCTGGGCAACATTTGACGAGATTGCCGACGATTTCAAGCAGCGAAATCCGCGAAACAAATAATGGGACCCAAACGGCTGCAGGCCGACGCGATCAGTCGGCCTGTACCTGTTTATTTTAACTGATCAGGAAGGGGGGCCAGGCAATGTGTGTGTTGTGCGGGGAATCCGTAATGAAAATTCATTGGACAGACAGGAAGCAAGGCCATGACGGGTCAAATCCAATTGCTGTGGCAGGTGGACAACAAAGAGCGCGGCAGAGGGACCGCCTGCACAGAATCAGATTGACAAACCGGATTCTGCGTTATTATAGTCTGTCAGTGGAAGATTGGAGCGGCAGCAAGTTTATTCTTCGAGACAAAAAAGGCAGATCCGCAGTCATTCAGGATTTGGGTGAATTGTGGCCAGCTGCGGAAAAAATGGCCGGTCGGCCGCTCAATCCCCTGGATCCTTCCTTTCTCTCGTATCTCGCTTCGAACAAAACATAACGGAGACAATAACTATGCATTACGGATCGAACAAAAGACCTGTAACTGTTATTACCGGTTTTCTTGGCAGCGGCAAGACCACCTTGCTCAACAGTCTGCTTCCTGAGCCCACACTGGTTCATACGGCTGTTTTGGTAAATGAGTATGGAAAGGTCGGACTTGACCACCATCTGCTTCGACAAGTGGAAGAACAGACCATACTGTTAGGAGGAGGCTGTCTTTGCTGCACGGTCAGGGATGATCTGGTCAAAGTTTTAAGAGACCTGTTGAATCAGGATCAGCAGGGGGTCATTCCTGTTTTTGACCGGATTATGATCGAATCAAGCGGGCTTGCCGATCCGGCTCCGATTTTGTTTACGATTCTTTCTGATCCGGTTCTTCAACATCATTTTTCTATTGATCTGGTCATCGTGACGGTCGATTCGGTAAACGGCCACCTGCATCTGGATCGCCAACCCGAATCCCTCAAACAGGTTTCAATAGCCGACAAGATCCTTTTGACAAAGACGGATTTGGCTTCGCCTGAAACTATAGACAGTCTCAAAATGCGACTCCGTACGCTTAATCCTTCAGCTGAGATATTGGAAGTGATTTCGGGCAAAGTGCAACCATCTGTCCTGTTTCGGCCGAATCCGGCAGGGGCGGGAAACGGCAACCCGTTGGATGGCAGAGCCAAACGGCCTTATACCGAACAATCACATGCACCGGGAACCCGTTCCATTTCGCTTACCTTTGACCATCCTCTTGATTGGACCGCCTTCGGCCTGTGGCTCAGCATGTTGCTGCATGCGCGTGGTGAAGACGTACTTCGCGTCAAGGGACTGCTGGATGTGGGCGAGGAAGGGCCGGTCGTACTTAACGGGGTGCAGCATATCATACATCCTCCCCAACACCTCAAAGATTGGCCCGATCAGGATCACCGTTCCCATCTTGTATTTATCATGAGGGATATCGATCCTACGGAAATCATGAATTCGTTGTCTGCATTTCAAAACTTTCTGGGTGCCCAGCCAGTATTGTTGGAAACCAACATGAGTTTGTGACAGTGAGGAGAAATCAGAATGTCTAGCGCTTTGCATTACAATTTGGCAACTCTGGCGGAGGCAATCCGGAACAAACAACTGTCTCCCGTTGAAATAACAAAAGACTTGCTTGCTCGAATTGCCCTGTTAAATCCGAAACTGAACGCGTTTATCACGATATTGGCGGAAGATGCGCTGGCAGATGCTGCTCAAGCGGAACAGGAAATTATGGCCGGAAACCTGAAAGGGCCTCTTCATGGTGTTCCCATCGGGTTAAAGGACCTGATCTATACCAAAGGGATACGAACTACCATGGGGTCGGAGATGTTCAAGGATTTTGCGCCCGATTATGATGCTGCTGTCGTGGAACGATTAAGGGCTTCCGGCTCTATCCTGATCGGCAAGCTGAACACTCATCAATTCGCCTATGGTCCAACGGGAGACCGTTCCTATTTCGGACCTTCCAGAAATCCTTATGACACCTCCCGGATTACCGGCGGGTCAAGCAGCGGTTCGGGGGTTGCTGTTGCAACAGCAATGTGTTACGGAGCTTTGGGGACGGATACAGGCGGATCGATTCGGATTCCCGCCGCTTGCTGCGGGATTGTGGGAATGAAGCCGACCTTTGGACGTATCAGCAAATTTGGGGTTTTTCCCCTGGGCTATACGCTCGATCATGTGGGTCCCATGACAAGAACTGTGCTGGATAATGCACTCATGCTTAATGTTTTGGCAGGTTTTGACTCAAGAGACCCCTATTCCATCCGGCAGGAAACGGAAGATTTCACACGTTATGTCGGACAGGGAATCAAGGGCAGTCGGATTGGGGTTCCTTCCAATTATTACTTTGACAATGTGGAAGAGGAAGTCGCTGAAAAAGTTTGGTCGGCACTCGAAATCTTCCGCAGTCTGGGCGCGGAAATCCGAAACGTGGAAATCCCCGACATGAAGGAAATTGTCAATGCTCAACATGTGACACTGAAGAGTGAAGCATACGCCGTTCATGAGGAAAAACTGCGCGACCCTGCGGCAAAATGGGATCAGGAAGTGAAAGAACGCCTGTGCACCGGTGCGGAAACCAAAGCATACGAGTATGTCCAGGCGCAGCAGGTCAAACATACTGCGATTCAGGCATTTGAAGGCGTTTTAAAGGAAGTGGATATACTCGCGGCTCCCACCCTTCCCATTCTGCCGGTTGAAATTGAACAGCGGAAAGTGACGGTTGGCGGTGTATCGGAACACGTACGGACTGCACTAACCCGATTGACAGGCCCGACGAATTTTAACGGATTTCCCAGTCTGTCCGTTCCGTGCGGATTCTCCCAATCCGGTCTGCCAATCGGCCTTCAATTGATCGGGTGTCCCCATACGGAAGCAACACTCTATCGCTTTGGCTACGCTTTTGAGCAAGCAGCGTGCATTCCAACAGTCAAGTACAACATCCCAATTTGATTTTATTAATGAGTATACAGGTAGCTTTTTGCAAAAGGTTGAACGGATTTCCGTTCAACCTTTTCTCAGAATGCCCGAACATATTGCTGGGGCACTTCCGGTTTGTGGCCGACAGCCACACCGGCGTGAAGGGCCCAATAGGGGTTACGCAGCATTCCGCGACCTATTGCGACCAGATCAGCGTCCTGGTTGCCGATGACCGATTCTGCCAACGCAGGATCTTCCAGTTTGCCGACCGCAATGACCGGCACTTGGAGGGCCTCCTTGATGGCACGAGCAAAGGGGATCTGATACCCGGGGTTGGCGCCTGGCCGTCCGCCCGAACCGATTGGACCTTCACCGCCGGATGTGATATGGAATAGATCCACTCCGGCCTGCTGGTACCTTTTGCACAGTTCGATGCTGTAATCGAGACCGTAGCCGTTTTCCACATATTCAATTGCCGAGATGCGCATGATCAAAGGAGTGTTGGACGGCAGTTCACTCTTGGCAGCCTCAATTACTTCGACCCCAAACTTGGTCATATCTTTTCCATACTCATCAGTCCGTTTGTTGGTCAAAGGGGAGTGGAACTGATGGATCAAATATCCGTGTGCTCCGTGAATTTCCACTGTATCGACGCCAGCCTGCACCGCCCGTCTGACACCGTCCCTGAATTTTTCAACCATTTGCTTGACTTCATCCGTTGTCAGTGCTCTCGGGGTTTTTGATTTGTCGTCAAAGGCAATCGGGGAGGGAGCCACTGGAACGGCGGCATCCTGCGCCTTGCGTCCGGCATGGCCAATCTGGATGGCCACTTTGGCTCCGTATGTATGGCAACCTTCGATGATCCGGGCAAATGCCGGGATATGGTCATCCGACCAGATTCCCAAATCATAGTCGCTGATCCGGCCATCCGGCTCCACATCCGTCATTTCCATAATGATCAAGCCGGTACCGCCAACTGCCCTGCTGATATAGTGTACATAATGCCATTCGTTTGGTATGCCGTTTTTTGCCTGGACTGAATATTGGCACATGGGAGGCATTACAATCCGGTTTTTCAGTTCAAGATTTTTCAAGGTAAAAGAACTAAACAGGTGAGGCATTCTCCATGGCTCCTTTCGCTTTACTCCGCTTCACGGATTAGATCGTTGATTTTGTCTTGGTATTTGTGGAGTTTCTTCAGATGATGAAACAACTCGTTCAACTGTTCCTGATTGAACTTGTCCTGATCCAAAAGTGCAGCCAACTTTGTTCCAAATTCCAGGGCCAGAAAGGGCTGAAGTTTTCCCTTTAGATCCTCGAGAGTATGGTCGATGGTGCACTCCTTTTTTTCTTCGTTCATGCTGGCAACCTCCCGTAAAAACAATCACATGCCCTATAATTGTAACCTTTTGCCGCCCAAAAATGAACAGGTCAGTATGGACACGGTTTCCTACTGTATAATAATGGGTAAGAAACAGCAAAAAGAGAGAAAAAGCAGGGGAGTGGACATGGGGACTTTCATTGGAATCATTGACCTGGGTTCGAACACCGCCCGGCTGGTTGTGTACTACAAGGACGAACAAGGAAGCTTCTATGAGTTCGACAATATCAAGCGGGTTTTGCGCCTGAGCAACCATTTGCAGCCCAATGGGTTGATCAGCGAAACCGGTTTTCAAGAGACAATGGATTGCATGCGCCAATTCAAAGAATTATGCGATGCCAGACAGGTGAGCGAAGTAATAGGGGTGGCGACAGCTGCTGTCCGCCAGGCAAGTAACGGGCAGGAGTTGCTGGCTGCCATTCACAGGAATACAGGGATTCCATTTCGTTTGTTGACTGGGGAGGAAGAAGCTTATTACGGGTATTTGGCTGTGGTCAACAGCATGAACGTAAGTGACGGAATCTCTGTTGACCTGGGGGGCGGAAGCACTGAGGTGACCCTGATTCGGGATCGGAAGCTGCAGGAGAGCCACAGCTTTCCCTTTGGCATTGTTACATTGACCAAACGTTTCCTCCAAAGGGAGATCCCAACGGATCAAGAGATCGTCCATCTAAAGCAGTTTCTGCAACAGCAGTTCTCGTCACGACCTTGGCTTTTCAATCAGAAATTCCCCCTGATAGCCATGGGGG
Source organism: Effusibacillus lacus (assembly GCF_002335525.1). Classification (NCBI taxonomy): domain Bacteria; kingdom Bacillati; phylum Bacillota; class Bacilli; order Caryophanales; family Alicyclobacillaceae; genus Effusibacillus; species Effusibacillus lacus. The sequence goes on along the minus strand of NZ_BDUF01000018.1, from coordinate 39,616 downwards.
GAACGGCCCGGAATCTGGGAAAGATTCATCAGCAACAGATTCACTACCCAATGGCCAGCCTGCACCACTATTTGCTGGATGACCAAAGTGTGGATCGAATTTTTCAATGGATACGCAAGCTTTCCCTGGAACAACGGAAAGAAGTCAACGGTCTGTCCAAAGACAGGGCGGATGTGATTATTGCGGGTATTGCAGTCTTCCAAACCCTTATGGAATGGATCGGAACCAAGCAATTGATTGTCAGCAACAAAGGACTGCGGGATGGGGTGTTGTACGAGAAAGTTCTCCCGCTCCAAAACATATCCTGTACTGACGATATTATCCGGATAAGCACAGAACAATTTATGAACCGCTACCAAGTTCCAAAGGGACATGCACAACATGTGAAAAATTTGGCCTGTACGCTGTTTGATGAACTGAAAGACCTGCAGATCCTCAATCTGGGAGCAAACGAGCGCAAGCTCCTGGAGATAGCCGCCTTATTGCACGATGTGGGAAGATCCATCAATGTGTATGAGGCTTCCCAACATACGTTTTATTTGTTATCGAATGTTTTGCTGTTGGGATTGACCCACAAACAGCGAATCCTGATCGCCATGACGGCATCTTACAAAAACAACAAACAATTGCAGCAGCAACAGTCCCGGTATGCAGGAATTGTCGACAAATCGGACAAAGAGATGGTGGAAAAACTGGGGCATTTGGTGCTTCTTGCCCGCATTCTGGATCGTTCCATGTCGCAGCAGATCCGGAGTATCCGCCTCTTGGAGAAGAAGAAGAACATCGTCATCGAATGTACAAGCATCAAGGAAAACCTGTTGGAATACGCCCTTCTGGAAGACATCCTGAAGAGGGTTTCAAAAGTATTTACCCGTTCTTTTTCTTTTGTTGTGAAAACACCGACTGCCACTTTTACGAATTCTTAATATATTATTGTTAAAATGGATATCGACGCGTTTTGACAAATTCTAGCAGGAAAAAGGTTGGATTCCCAATGATGAAGTTCGACTTGCCGGATTATTACATTAACCGCGAATTGAGTTGGCTTTCTTTCAACGAACGGGTATTGGAAGAGGCTGATGATTCGGCGAACCCCCTGTTTGAAAGATTAAAATTCCTGGCCATCACCAGTTCCAATCTGGACGAATTTTTCATGGTGCGCGTGGCGGGGCTTAAAGACCAGGTGAAAGTCGGGTTTACCAAACCGGACAACAAGTCGGGCATGACCCCAAAAGAACAGTTGATGGCCATTTCCGAGAGATCTCATGAGATGATCCGCCGGATGTTCCAAATTCTGAAAGAATCGATTACCCCTGATCTGGAAAAAGAGGGAATCCGCTTCCTGAAAGGCAGCGACCTGAATGAGAAGCAGTTGAGATTCCTGAACGATTATTATCATCATCATGTCTACCCGGTGCTTACGCCAATGGCTGTTGATGCAAGCCATCCTTTTCCGATGCTTCTGAACAAGACATTGAATTTGGCAGTGCTGCTTGAGAGCGAGTTGGATGGGGAGGAAGAGCCGCTGTTTGCGGTTGTTCAGGTGCCCTCCATCTTTCCCCGATTCGTTCAACTCCCGGCTGGAGAGGGGGAGGCCCATTTTATCCTGTTGGAAGAAGTTATCCGTATGCACATCAACAGCCTGTTTCAGGGCTTTAAGATCGTGGAGGTCTCCCCTTTCCGCATCATTCGGAATGCGGACCTGACCATTCACGAAGAGGAGACGGAAGACTTGCTGGAGGCTATTGAACAGGAACTGAAACGCAGAAAAATGGGAGCAGCCGTCCGCCTTGGCATGGATATCTCCATGAGCAAGTATCTGAAAGACACGCTAAAGGACTGGCTGGAATTGGAGGAATGGGACGTCTATGCGGTGGAAGGACCGCTGGATCTGTCGTTCTTTTTCAGTTTTTATTCGCTTGCCGGTTATGAACACTTGAAGTTTGTGCCGAACAAGCCGCAAATGCCGAAGGAACTGGCGGATGAAGACCAGCTCTTTGAAGTGATCGCCCAAAAAGATATCCTGCTTCATCACCCTTACGATTCCTTTGATCCGGTGGTTCATTTTGTCGAGAAGGCGGCCGATGACCCGCAGGTATTGGCCATCAAACAAACACTGTACCGGGTGAGCGGCGACTCCCCGATTGTGAACGCGCTTGTGAGAGCGGCCGAGAACGGCAAGCAGGTGACCGTGCTGTTGGAGTTGAAGGCCCGCTTTGACGAAGAGAACAATATCGTTTGGGCAAAGAAACTGGAAAAAGCCGGCTGTCATGTAATTTATGGACTTGTGGGGTTAAAGACCCACAGCAAAATCACGCTGGTCGTACGCGCTGAGCAAAACGGCATTCGCCGTTACCTGCACCTTAGCACCGGCAATTACAATGACACTACGGCCCGTTTTTATACCGACCTGGGCATGTTTACGGCCAGAGAGGAATTCGGGGTGGACGCGAGCGCGTTCTTCAATTATCTGTCCGGCTACTCCTCCACACCGGACTGGAACGTCTTCGGGACTGCCCCTGATGGGATGCGGGAGAAGTTTTTGCGCTTAATCGACACGGAGATACAGCATAAAGAGGCAGGCAAACCTGCCCGGATCACAGCCAAAATGAACTCGCTCACCGACAAGGATCTGATTGAAGCGTTGTACCGGGCCTCGTGTGCCGGAGTCGAAATCGACCTGATCATCCGTGGCATCTGCTGCTTACGGCCGGGCATCCCCGGCGTCAGTGAAAATATCCGTGTAATCAGCATTGTCGGCAGGTACCTGGAACACAGCCGGATCTATTATTTTGAGAATGGCGGGGAGGCGCAGATCTTCTTGTCAAGCGCTGACTGGATGACCCGTAACATGATGGCCCGCGTGGAATTGATGTTCCCGGTTGTACAGGAGGATCTCAAAGATCGCATAAAGCATATTTTGGACGTCATGTTGAGAGACAATGTAAAAGCTCGCATGCTTCGCCCGGACGGTGTATACGAGCGGGTTCGGACCGGCGAGGAAGCGCTGGAAAGCCAGATGTTTTTCTATGAGGAAGCCTGCCGGCAAGCGGAGACGGACTCTTCTTTATTGACCAGGCGGTTGCAGCCGATCGTGAATGCGCCGGAGAAGTAAGCGGAGCGGAGGAAATCCATGCCCAACATCTGGACTCATCTCATCTTCGGACAAGAGGTTTTGCGTCGTATCGGACGGACTGATCTGCTGAAGCCTGAAACCACAAACGTATTCAATCTGGGCTGCCAGGGACCTGATTTTTTGTTCTACCACAACTTCTTGCCGTGGCAGACGGACACACGGGCCAATGTCATGGGCGAGTTAATTCACCATAAGCATTGCGGCCCTTTCCTGGTGGAAATGGTGCTGCAAATGCGTGGGAGACAGCTGCATGATCCGACCGTGATTTATGTATTGGGTTTTCTGACCCATCATGTTCTTGACCGCAATATGCACCCCTATATCCATTACAAATCCGGCTACAAGAAATGGAACCACCAGCGGTATGAAGTAATTCTGGACACCATTATGGCGGAGAAATTTCTGGGGCTTGCCACTTGGAACACACCTGTCTGGAAGCAGTTCTATATAGGGGATGACTTCCCGGAGGGTGTGGTCGACATGTTCCGGAAGGCGGCCATCAAGTTTTTTCCCGAACAGGCGAACCGCATGCAGGACGGTGACTGGAGTCAGGCTTATCGTGACATGGTCAGGACTCAGCAAATTTTTCACGATCCTTATGGAATCAAGCGCCTAATCACATTTGGCAAGATTGAACCTATGGTATACAAGCGTAAGAACCCCCCACGCGACTATCTGAACGAGAACCATGCAGAGTGGCATCACCCGGCGATTCCTGAAGAAACATCAAACAGCAGCGTCTGGGATCTTTGGGAGCAAGCATTGGCGGATGGGGAAACAGTACTGCGGGCAGCGGTGGAATTCCTCGAACTATCCCTCCAAGGCACCGAAACGTCCGGTGAGAATCTATTAGTAGAGAAAATTGGCAACCTGTCTTATGATACGGGCAAACCTTGTGGCAGCCATCTGGAGCTGCGGTATGCCGATCCAATTGTCTAAGCAAGGACTGTTCAATGCATTTGTTGAGCCTCCTCCTTTCTTGTAACCAAAGGTTACGTCAAGGTGTCAGATAAATACCCTCGATGAGGAGATAACGATACCCAGTGCCGCTAATCATCCTCGGTTGAGGAGATAACGGTACCCAGTACCGCTAATCATCTTCGGTTGAGGAGATAACGGTACCCAGTACCGCTAATCATCTTCGGCTATCGAGATAACGGTACCCAGTGCCGCTAATCATCTTCGGTTGAGGAGATAACGGTACCCAGTACCGCTAATCATCTTCGGCTATCGAGATAACGGTACCCAGTGCCGCTAATCATCCTCGGTTGAGGAGATAACGGTACCCAGTACCGCTAATCATCTTCGGCTATCGAGATAACGGCACCCAGTGCCGCTGAGCATCCCCGGCTGTGAAGATAACGGCACCCAGTGCCGTTATTTCATGGCAATCGGCTGCTGTTTTCCAAATAAGAGGTTCCAAGGTTCTTATTTGATCACATTTATGTTCCCCGGTAGTACCTAACCCTCAAATAGATACCCGAAAATCCTCTATTC